>JANQHZ010000704.1 GCA_028282445.1 Candidatus Binatia bacterium
GCCGCTTGCCTGCGGGCGTTGTAGAAGAAGCACTTGGAGTAGAAGGGACAACGGGCCCGTAAGCAGTTGTCGCTCTCCGATACGACTTGATCCCAAACCTGCGGGCGCGGCCGAATGGGTAGGTCGGATAGGCTGCCGTCGGCGGTCTTCTTGGACCAGGCGAGCACGTCGGCCATCTCGCGCGAGAGCTCGTCCTCGAGCAGAAGCGTCGGCTGTTGTTCGACCTGGGAGGCCTTGCGCTGGCAAAGGTAGTTTCCGCGACCTTTGACGAGAGCGGAGGTAAATTCGAGATCGGCTTGCTCCGCAAGCTCGGGTAGGTCCTTGGCGATCAGCTGCTCCTGGAGGTTGATCGTGTGCGTCGACACGACGACGCGGCCGCGGTTCGACGTCGCCCACAGGATCGACGGGATCAAGTAGGCCAACGATTTGCCGGTTCCCGTACCGGCCTCGACGAGAAGGACTTCCTTGTCGTTAAAGGCCTGCGCCACCGCGTTCATCATTGCGAGTTGCGGAGGCCGGTGCTCGTAGCCCGCAAGTCGCTCGGCGAGAATTCCATCCGCCCCGAGGATTCGATCCGCCGCTTCGGCGTCGACCGGAGTCTCGGGGCGGTCTTGCATCGGCTCGACGACGGCGTAGGCCCGCTCGACCGCATTGTCGACGATGTACAACCCGACGCCGCCATCCCCGAGCGCCGAGGCGATTTGCAGATCGGGCTCTGAAGGCTGCAACTGCCCGGACGGGTGGTTGTGAATCACGACCTCGCCGCTGCGCGGGATTCGCATCAGCGCGGGGACGGCGCTGCGGTGCCCCCTGGCCAGGACGCGGACCTCATTGACCAGGCCGCCGTCGATGGTTCCGAGCGCAAAGACCTCGTTGCCTCGAGCGTCCTTGATCGCTTGCCGCATGGCCCCCTTGGCGCTGTCGTTGAAACGCTGTGCGGCAGGCTCCATCTCCGAAAGGTACAACGCCGGACTGTCGGACGCTACGGCGTCGCTTTCGCCGGTGGTCGGGTGTATGGATAGCCGCATGAGCGACAGTGTGCTTCGCCTGGCATTGGTGCAGATGCGCAGCGAGTCCGATCGGGACAAGAACCTGCGCAAGGCGGTCGACGGGATTGCCGAGGCAGCGTCCAAGGGCGCCGACATCGTCGGCCTGCAGGAGCTCTTCCTCACCGACTACTTTTGCCAGAGCGAGGATGCCGGGCGTTTCGATCTGGCCGAGCCGATCCCCGGGGAGACTTCGAACGCCTTGGCCGCTGCGGCAGCGCGGCACGGTGTAGTGCTTGTCGGTTCGATCTTCGAGAAGCGTGCCGAGGGAGTGTTCCACAACACCGCGCCAGTGTTCGACAGCGACGGGAGTATGCTTGGGGTTTACCGCAAGATGCATATCCCCGACGATCCGCTCTATTACGAGAAGTTCTACTTCACCCCCGGCGATACCGGCTTCCGCAGCTTCAAGACGCGCCGTGCCGAGGTGGGTGCATTGATTTGCTGGGATCAGTGGTTTCCGGAGGCGGCGCGACTGACCGCGATGCACGGTGCCGAGGTGCTGTACTACCCTACGGCGATCGGCTGGCACCCTTCGGAGAAAGAA
>JANQHZ010000740.1 GCA_028282445.1 Candidatus Binatia bacterium
AACTACCCGGTTGGTCGCTGTTCGATTCGCTGCGCCTCAAGGCAGTAGCCAACATCCGCATCACCTCTCGAAAGTCGAGGCTTTTAGCGGGCATTTAACCGTTGTAACGAACTCGTAACGTTTCGGGACTCAGACCCGGCGCGGCTCTACCCGACGGCGCTCGGCGCGGACTCCCAGAGCGGCCAAAACAGCGTTATCGAATCGAGACGACTGTCTCCCCCGCGGGCCCGAAGCCAACCCCCGTGACAGCGCACGACATCACGCACCGTCTCCATGCGCAGAGACTCCGGGGAGACTTCGGTATCGCGGAAACCCGCGCTGCCGCTCGGCGCTTGGCCGGACTGCCGCTCGACGGCAATTTCGGCGATGGCCGGCGCGTCCGAGCTACGTACTGCCGGACGCACCGCCTTACAGACGATCTCGTCGCCGCGTTTGGCAAGGCGCACCAGCTCGCCGACGACCCCCTGCAGAGTCCTGGCAAAAAGCTGCGGAACCGCCGCCACGACGACCTTGTCGGCCACCGGCAGCGCGCGTACCGCAACGCCCCTTCGGATAACGGAGTGGGCATGCGATCGAGCAGTCGAGCCGAGCACGGGGCTGACGTCGACAGCCCGGCGATTCTCGCGAATCCAGGTGGGCTCTATCTGCGCAAATGCGCACAGGTCTTCGGCGATGACCTCCAGCTGGTCGACGTTGTGGCCGACCATTTCCACGAAACGCCGCGCTCGCTCGGTTTCGTCGAGAGCGCCGCCGAGCAAAGTCTGCGAGCAGCCCCGAATCGCCGTCACCGGGGCGCGCAGCTCGCGCGACAACCGCGCCGCGAGGGCGCGCCCGGCGCCAACCTCGGCTTGCACCGTCGCCCGCAGCCGCAGCAAGACCGTCGGATGCGACGAAACTTCGGCGGAGAGTCGCGTCGCAGAGGCCGTCAGCCAGGTTTCGCCGAGCTCGAAACTGAGCTCGCCGCTGCCGAGGAAGTCGCCACCGACGGAGATCGGGGCCGCGTCCAGCAGGCTCGCGACGAGCTCGCCACCAACCAGCTGTGCGAGATCGTCGCCGACCCGCAGGGATCCGGCGGGAATTCCAAGCAGACGCTCGGCACCGCGGTCAAACGCCTGAACCGATCCGTCGGTTCGTATGACAATCAAGCCTTCATCCATCACAGACCCACCACTTCCCCCGGCAAACCCAGATCCATCGGACTACCTCCGATGCTCGATCAGTCTGCCGCGGGCCTGTGTCGAACGGATCAAGGCCAGGTTAAAACTGTGTTACAAGAAAGCGGTTCTATCGCCGGCCGCCGCCGAAATCGGCGGCTCGCCTAGCCTGCCGGCTGGCATCCCCGAGTGGGTCAGTAGTCCCACTCGAAGCCGAGGAACTTGTACTGTCCGTCCACCTCCGCGATCCAACCGCTCGGGACTGCGGTGCGGAGATTGTCTTCGTAGTCGACGCGTAGCTCACCCCAGGCGCGGTACCAGTCGTATTCCTTGGGCTCCTCGGTGAAAACGATCTTGTAGTTTTCGATCTTCTGGTTGGCGAACCGGCGGAACAAGATGTCCTGGTAGAGAACACTCTTGTGGTCGATCTGCCCCCAAAAGTACTTCTGGACAGAATCCGAGATCTTCCGAGGCGGCTGCCCTCGTTCGACCGTGCCGGGAACGATGATCTGCTGGTACTCGGCCTTCGTCACCCGTAGCGAATGAAGCGCCTGCTCGTCCTGGGCGTAGACGGCATCGAGATAGGCTCGAACCAGTTCCTCTTTCGAGGACTTGCCGTTGGTGAAGCCGAACGGCGGCTTGCTGAGGTCCGTGGTCGCCGTCGCATCCGCGCCGCCGGATCCGGCGACGATCACGAGCGCCAGGAGAGATGCGGAGAGTCCGATCAGTCTGGATCTCATTTTTCCTCCAAGGTGGCCAGCCAACGACAGAGGGGGACGGTAGATCCGTCCCCCTCGCCGCTGTGACTGCCAACGCCTAGATCAGTCGCGAGCGAACCCGACCCACGGAGTCGTGATCCAGTCGCACTCGGTCGCCGTGCAAGTAGCGCCCGGATCGACCGCACCAAGGTAGCTGGTGGCATCGAAGAAATCGCCGAAGCCCTCGTCGATCGAGGAGTCCGAGCAATCGATCGCGCTTGGAGCCGAAACCGACCCGCTGAAGCTCGGGATCACGTTCGGAACCGCGCGGCAGGAACCCGCCCCGGCGCCGCTGCAACAGGGATCGGGATCCCCTGCACCCACGCAGATCGAGTTGTCGATCGCCGGGTACGCGTTGCTGATTCCGGTGCTGATGTCGGAGGTGCCGTTGGCCGGCTCGACGAATCCAGCGGCCACGTGCAGGTCGTACCACTCTTCCGTGGTGCAGTTGCAGTCGGTGTTCTGGGTAACGCCCTCGTTACAGGTGCCGGTTCCCGCGCCGGTGCAACAATCGGCGGGCTCCTCGTCGCCGGTGCACTGCGAGTTCGACGTGAGGCAGGCGCCTTCCTGACGGTCCCCGTCCTTGGCGTGCTCGACGCCGCCGGAGCCGTTGGCCTCGAAGACGACCGAACGCATCATCAGGTTGCCGGTCAGATCTTCCGGCGTACCGTCGTCGTTGGTGTCGTCGCAGGCGTCGCGCACCGTCGAGACGTCGCGGATTTCGGCACCGGCGTCACCGAAGTTCTGGACGATGGTGTTGGCGACCTGGGTGTGGACACCGCGTCGCACCAGGATGCCGGAGTCGGTTCCATCGTTGGCACCCGCCTGTCCGTCCGAACCGACGATGGTCAGGTTGCAAAGGGTCGCGTCACCGCGCGGCAGATTGTCGTTGCCGAACTCGGAGTTATCGCACTCGATACCACGGCTGTCGCGTCCCGGGTCGGTGACCGTTCCGTCCTGAAACACCAGCCCGTACTGCAACTTCCCGGTCCAGCCGAGCTGGCAGTCGAAGCTGTCGTCACCGCAGGCCGACGAGACCATGTTCTTGTGGCTCGAGGTGCCGCCGAACCACTCGTGGCAATCGTCGTTGGTGTTGTGCGCCTGCGTGAAGTTGATCTGGGTCTGGCTGCCGAGGCCGTTCATGGTGATGGCGTTGAGCTCGTTGTTCGGCGTGAAATCGATGCCGGCGAACTCGACGCGGGTGAAGGTCACGATGCCGCTGAAGTCGTCGGCCTCACAGCCGCCGAACGGCGTCGGCAGACCTTCCGCCTCGAAGGTGCAGCCCGGAGCGTTCACGGTCGAACGTCCGTTGATGTTGAGACCGCCCCAGTCACCCGAGGTACGCGAACCCGGCGGAGCGCACGAAGTCATGATGATCGGAGCACTCGGGGTCCCCTGGGCGTCGATCTTCGCGCCCGGAAGAACGAAGATGCCGGGCGGGTCTACCGCAGCAACGTCGCCGAGAACGACGACACCCGGCTCGATGGTCAGGGTCGCACCCTCTTCGACGAAGAAAGAGCCGCTGAGGGTCACCGTACAACCGGCCGGCCAGGTCTGGTTGGTCGTCAGATTCGTAGTTCCGACCGTCGCCGACGGGCATCCCGACACATCCGGTCCCGGGCCTTCGCACGGTTCGAAGAGCGTGGCGAGACCGGCAAGCTGCAAAGCGAAGGTGCCGAGATCGGCGGTCAAACCGGAGACACTAACGTCGCCGTCTCCGAAGATATCCCCGCAGTCGATCAACGAACCGGTTCCACAAAGCGGGCCGGGGCTGGCTGTCGGACAAGTCCCGCCGCCGGCGAGGCACTGCGAAAGTAGCAGCGCGTCGGCGGCCCGGGTCTCGCCATCGTTGTTCAGGTCGCCACAGGTCTGGGCCGAGGAACTCGACACCAGGGCCAGGGCCCCTACGAGGGCTACAAAGGCAGCCTTCCAGGATTTGCTCATTTTCCTCTTCTCCTCTTTTTTTCGCAGGTCCGTTTAAGGTGCGACCGCACAGGTCACACCCTCGACCGGGGCGAAAGCGTCGTCGGGGGCTTCGACCACAAAGCAGTCGAAATCGCCGGCCGTAACCGAGCCGCCGCACTGGTCATAGTCAATCGAGAAGACGTCGCCCGAGTTGATGCCGAACAGGCTGGCGTCGAATGCGATCGCTCGAAGCGCATAGTCGGCGTCCGAAGCGGTCGTCGAAAAACCGTTGAGGCCGGTGGCGCTGACCGAGCCGCTACCCGGGATGGAAAGAACCGTATCGTCGTAGTTGACCAGAATGGTCACCGCGGCGATGAACTCGGAACCCGGCGCCGCGATGCTGACGGTGGCGGTGCCGCTGCCCGTCGGGTCGCAGACCGCAATCGAGCAGTCTGCCGGGCAGGTATCGAGCGGACCGGTCCCGTTGTCCTCGACCAGATTGCCGTCGTCGCAGGTCTCGCCGGGATCGATGTCGCCGTCGCCGCAAGCGGCGCCGAAGACGGCGAACGCGGCAGGGATCTGCGCAGCGCTGTCCATACGGTCATCCGCCCCCTCGAGTCCGCCGAGGCTGCTCAACGCCACGA
>JANQHZ010000752.1 GCA_028282445.1 Candidatus Binatia bacterium
CCAGGAATCCGAGAACCTGACAAGTCGTGCCGACGTTGATTCCGGCGCGGCCATCGGTGTGGGCGCCCGTTCCTACCGATACTGCCTGGGTGTCGTTGACGCCGGTGAAGACCTGGGTGCTGGGATCGAGGCCGATCTCGGCTGCGGCTTTTGCCGTGAGGGTTCCGACCGGCGTTGCCGTCGCTACGATTTCCGGTAGCAGCTCGTGATCGAGACCGGATAGGCCGATCAACTCGTCGTCGTACGCCGGCTGGTCTAGGTCGCGGTTGTCGATCAGTAGCTGCGCAAAGCCGGTGCACGGGTTGGTTACACAGCGGCCGGTGAGCTGCGCGACGACGTAGTCGGCGGGCTCGAGTAGCCAAGCGGCTCGACCGTAGACTTCCGGCATACGGTTTTTCAGGAAGAGTGAGTGGGAGATCGAGTCGCTGCCGCTCGGGATGGGCAGAAAACCGGTTCTCGACAGCCATTTCCCCATCGCGTCCGGGTGCTCGGCGTACAGCGTCCGGCAGTACGTGCCGCCTCGTTCGTCGAGCCACATGATGAGATTCGACAGTGCCGCTCCGTTACTGTCGACCGCTACGATCGAGAAGTATTGGCTAGCGCACGTGACGGCGGCGACTTCGCTGGTGATACCTGAGAATTCATGCAGGGCGCTCGAGCATGCTTCGCGAACGGCCAACCAGATCGCGGCGGGGTCCTGCTCGGCGCCGCCTTGCGAGTCTCGCACGGTATCGATCGTGGCGATTCCGGTGCCGTCGATGGTGCCGTCCTCGTCGACCACCGCTGCTTTGACGCTACTCGACCCGAGGTCGATGGAGAGGATGTGCTTTCCTGCCATGCGCGTTCCGCTTCCTACCCCAGCATCGGGTGCGACGGAAACCAAACCGGGCCGCGCGACGTACCATCTTCGAGTGGGCCGGCGCCAATGCTCGCTCCCGGAGTTGGCATCAGAAGCATCGGTAGCGCCGCTTGACGTGGTCTTGCCGAATCCGGATTTCGGCGGCGCGCTGCTCCGGTGTCACGGTGCGTACGTCGGCAGGTAGGTGGCGGCGGATTTCGTCGAACGCGACCTTCTTGGCCGCGATGGTCGGCCACTTCGACTTGGGTGGGGTCGTCGAGTAGGCCCATCGCGGGGTGAGGAAGCCTTCGCGCTGGCCGGTGGTGTCGACCCAGTTGGCGATAGCCGGATCACGGTGTGCGACCACCAGGCGGCGGACTCCGTCGGAATCGAGGTCGCTCTGAAATCCATTCAGGCTACTTTGGTGGTTCGCGAAGTCGAGCGATTCTCCCCACATGTTGCCGAGGTGGAATCCGATGTATTGAGGCTCGATTTCCACCCGGGATTCGACAATGAGAGCCTCGTTCGGCTCGAGCTCGAAGATTCCTCCCGCGTAGATGTTGGTGCTCTGCCCGCCACCGGTGGCGTGCGATGCGGCGTTCGGCTGGTTGAACTTGTTGCGCGGCATGAAACGCTCGCCTTCGGAGCCGTCCGGTTTGCCATAGACCTCCAGTAGATTGGTGTAGAATTGGTTCCAGAAGTGCATCTGGCCGCGGACCAACGCTCCCATGCGGCGGATCTCGCTCGCCGCCTCGGTCGGATCGTAGGGCGGCGGATGCTTCCACTCACTGCCGACCGGGGTGAGGGTCAGATGGATCGGCTCTTCGTGCTGCCAATCGTAAAACAGCTGCCTTCCGCTGATCCAGCAGGCGTAGCGTTGCAGTGGGCCGTCGGGTCGGTCGGGATGCGGACGCTTGGCGACCTTCATCGTCGAAACGAAGTTGCCTCGGTGCCCGGTGGGCCGTTCCGGCGCCAGCAGAATTTCGAAGCTACCGTCGTCGTCGACTTCGATCTGAGAAGAGTCGATCGCGCCGGTTTGCGCCTTTACGCCCGGGCGGAGCTCCATCAAGCTCCCGGAATCGCC
>JANQHZ010000295.1 GCA_028282445.1 Candidatus Binatia bacterium
AGGCTCTCGGGCGTATCGCAATAGCGGCAGCGCAACGGACAACCGGCGAAGCGGAGGAACAATTGCCGCCGCCCCACGTGTAGGCCCTCGCCCTGAAAAGAGACAAACGCCTCAGACAGATAGCCGCGTTCCATGCCGACCATCCGGATAGCATGGTGTTCTACCCGGCGGAAGGCGGCCGCACGATGGCAAGCTTCAGATCGGTGACGTTGGTAGCCGTCGGCCCGGTCACCAACAGATCTCCCAACCGATTGAAAAAGCTAAATGAATCGTTGTCTCTCAGGAACGCCGAGGGGTCCAGACCGAGGTCTGAGGCGCGGTCGAGGGTCGTCCCGTCGACGTACGCTCCGGCGGCCTCCGTGGGCCCGTCGATGCCGTCGGTACCCGCGCTCAAGACGGATACTGGTAGTCCCGCCACAGCCTCCACGAGAGCGAGAGCAAACTCCTGATTCCTCCCACCTTTCCCCCGCCCCTCGACGCGGACGGTGGTCTCGCCGCCAGCGATGCAGCAGACGGGCCCTGAAACGGCCGAACTCTGCCGGATCGCCCGCAACCACCCGGACGCGGCCTCGCAGGTGTCGCCAACCAAGGGCTCGTCCAGGATCTCGGTACGATAGCCGAGCCGGCCAGCGGCTTCGGCCGCCGCGCGGCGTGCGACGCCGTTCGAACCCAGAACGATCGACGTGGCAAGCTGCGCCGGCGCGCTTCCCGGGCGCACCGTCTCGTCGACCTCACCGCGCCGGCCGCGTTCCAGCAAGCTCCGAACCGCCGCTGGACAATCTTCATAAACTCCATACTTTTCAAGTACTTCTATCGCATCCGAGAAACTGGACGAATCCGGAACCGTCGGCCCCGAACCGATCGTCGCGGGGTCGTCACCGACGACGTCGGAGATCAACAGCGATAGCACCGGAGTATTCCCGACCCGGCGCAGGAGACGTCCTCCCTTCACCGCGGATAGGTGTTTGCGAACCCGATTCACCTCCTCGATCGGAGCCCCACAGTGCAGTAAGATTCGCGACACACGCTGCTTATCATCGAGAGTTAGCGGTGGGAGCGGCGCGACGAGCAAACTCGACGCCCCTCCCGACAGCAAGCATACGACTTGGTCGACCGGATCGGCCCCGAGCTCGGCAACCAGCTGCGCCGAAGCGGCCAAGCCGAGCGGACCGGGAATCGGGTGCTCGCCGGGCAGTAGCCGGACGCGCCCAGCGTCGGCAGCAGCACCCGCCTCCGGGACGACCACGACCCCCGAGAGCTTCACCGACGCCCCGCAGGCATCGTCGAAAGCCGCCGCCATTCGGGCACTTGCCTTGCCGGCGCCGATCACCCGCACGGCCCCGCCCAGCCCCAAGGACATTCCGCCGGAGTCGACCACGACCGAACCACCCGGCCCTGCGCCAACCGCGCGCGAGATCAACACCGCGGGGTCGACCGCGGCGACGGCGGAGTCGAAAATCGCCCGAAGGTCGTCGCGGATCCGGCTCTGCACCAGGATACCCGGCTGCCCTCGGTCCGCTCTTCAGGCCCGGCGCGCCCCTCGCTCAGGCGCTGTCTTCGTCGGCTTCAGTGGTCGCCAGCCGGCGGTAGGCACGTTCGTCGTCAAACCGGCGCTGCGAACGCGCTTCCTTCTCCTGCTCGGCCTGGCAGCTCACGCACAGCCGGGAAAACGGCATGGCGTCCAGCCGCCCGGGTGCGATCTCGGAATCACAATTTTCACAGATCCCGTAACTTCCGTCGTCGATGCGCTCCAAGGCGCTCTCGATCGACTGAAGCTTTTCGCGCTCTCGATCTCCGAGGATGAAGCTGATCTCGCGGTCGCGTTCCTCGCTGGCGAGGTCGTAGGTATCCATGCCGTCTTCCTTGGAACCTTCGCGGCCCTGCCGTAGATCGTCCTTGATCTCGTGCATCAGGCTCTTCCTCATGTCCTCGAGTCGGACCCTGGCTGCTTTCAATGCGGCTTTCCTCATATCATCCGCCCTCCGGGGCGGGGCCGGAGATTAATCGCGGTCTGCAGTCCTGTCAACGGGCTTTTTGTCAGATATTGCAAGAAAACCGTTGCGAAGCTCCACTCAAGCAGCTATAAGACCGCCTAAGGGTTATCCCTGATCACAGGTGGGGCGGTAAGTGTGTGTTGCGGGACCAGGGTAGACAGTCCTACGCAAATACACGCATGAATCGCCAATCAAAACACCTAAAAGCCCGCACCGCCATAGCCCAAAAGCTCACGGCGATGGGATTGGACGTACAAGACGTCCCGCGTGCAAAGGGTTACGATCTCCTCGTTGGTGGGGAAATTCGGGTTGCCCTGCGCGTCGCGTTCCCAGGCAAGTACGCCCATACGGTCACGGTCGGCGGCAAGCGATACACCTACAACTACCGGTCGTGGAGCTTCAATTTTCACCGTCACGGCCGCTGGGACCGCAAATATTGCGATGTCTTTGTCTGCATCGCAAAGCGGCGTGGCGGAACGGACGAGACCTTCGTCATTCCGGCCTCGGCGATCTCGGGCCCGACCTTCAGCTTGCACGGCGCCGGCACCAAGCCGTACCGAGGACGTTATGCTCAGTATCGCGACCAGTGGGAGATCTTCTCTCGCCCGCGAGCCGATATCGTCGAGCCGCCTCCAACCTCGGATCCATCGTCGAACGACGACGACAGCGCAACCGCAGTAGCTTGAGCGCGGCTCGGAGACCCCGAGATTGCGGGCGTTCGGGTGTTCCCCGAGGCGCCTGCGTCCTAGCGGGCTCGGCGGGGCGCTAGTCTCGCATGTTGACGAACTGAAGGGGCAGCCCGAAGTCGCCCTCTTTGAGAAGCTGGATCACGGCTTGTAGCTCGTCGCGCTTCTTGCCGGAAACCCGGACCTGGTCTTCCTGAATCTGGGCTTGGACCTTGAGCTTGGCTTCCTTGATGCGCTTGACGATCGCCTTGCCCTTCTCGGTCGAGATCCCGCGCTGGATCTCCAACTTCTGGCGAGCTCGG
>JANQHZ010000847.1 GCA_028282445.1 Candidatus Binatia bacterium
TGTGGAAGGGGCACCGCGCCCTCCCCCGCCAACACCTCGACGAGGTCTTCCGGAGGCCCGCTATCGTCGTCGTCCGAACCACAGCCGGCTGCAACGAGCAACAGCACCGCGCCGATGACGAGCAAGCGCAAATACGACAAGGGGCGGCAATTCCACAGCGAGTAATTGAGCATGGCTCCACTTATCCGAAGCTGCGCCGCGATAGTAAAGGCGGGCGGTTCGCGCCGACCTTGAATCCGGCACAAATAGCTACGAGATTGATCGAACGAATGTCGATCCGTGGACTGAAGGACCTGCGCATCGTCGACCTGACGGCCGGCATCGCGGGGGCGTACTGCACCAAGTTAATGGCGGATGCCGGCGCCGAGGTGGTCAAAGTCGAGCCTGCGGACGGCGACCCGCTGCGCAAGTGGTCCTCCACTGGAGCCCCAGTCCAGGACGAAGACAGCGCGCTCTTTCGCTTTCTTCACTTCTCGAAGCGATCGCTGGTAGGCGATCCGAACGACTCCGCGATTGCCGCGATCGTCGACGACGCGGATCTGGTGGTCGAGAACGCCGCCTTCCCGAGCTTCGACCCGCAAGAGCACGTACGTCGTCAGCCTCAATCGGTAGTGCTTTCGATCACCCCCTACGGCCGCAGTGGGCCGTGGTCCGATCGGCCGACCAGCGAGCTGGTGTTGCAGGCCGAGTGTGGCTCGATTGGATCACGAGGTCTCCCTGGCCAGGAACCCTTCATGGCGGGGGGAAGGATCACCGAGTGGGTCGGCGGCACCTTCGCGGCGGTGGCCGCTCTGGCCGCGACCCGCTACGCGCGACGAACCGGTCACGGCGAGTGGATCGACTTCTCGCTACTCGAAACCATGACCATCGCGACCAACAACTACATGTCGGCGCTCTTCCAGATGCTGCAAGCTCCGCCCGATCTGCACGGCCCGATCATGCCGACGGTCGAGACCCCGTCGATCGAACCGAGCCGAGACGGATTCGTCGGGTTCTGCACGAACACGCGACAACAGTTCTCCGACTTCCTGCTATGTATCGAGCGACCGGACCTGCAGGAGGACGAAGAGCTCGCCCAGGTCATCGGACGATTGATGCGGCTCGGCGAGTGGGAAGAGATCGTCCACGCCTGGACCCAGCAGCACTCGACCGCGGAGATCGTCGAGCGCGCCTCGGCCTTTCGCATCCCGGTGGCGCCGGTACTCGACGGCGATCGCGTCCGCAACCACGAGCAGCTGCGCGAACGCGGTGTCTACCGCCGTGCACCGAACGCCGGCTTTGAGTACCCGCGACCGCCCTATCGCATCGACGGCGAGAAACCGGCGGCGCCATCGCCGGCGCCCAGGCTCGGCGAGCACAACGGCCGGATCGAAACCCGCGCATGCCAGCGGCCAACGCCGAACGAGCCTCGCACGTTGCCGTTGCAAGGCCTCCGCATCATCGACTGCACCAACTGGTGGGCGGGTCCGTCGGCGACACATTTGCTGGCCTGTCTCGGCGCCGAGGTGATTCACATCGAGTCGACGCAAAAGCCGGACGGCATGCGAATGATCGGCGGCATGTTGTCGGGTATGCACGACGACTGGTGGGAATGCAGTCAGTTCTTCGTTCACGCCAACTCCAACAAGCGCGGTCTCACCTTGCATCTGAGTGACGAGCGCGGACTCGATCTCATCAAGCGGCTGCTGAAGGAAGCCGACGCTCTGGTCGAAAACTACACACCGCGCGTCCTCGATGGCTTCGGCCTGACCTGGGACGTCCTGCAAGCAGAGAATCCAGATTGCATCATGGTCCGCATGCCGGCGTTTGGCCTCGACGGTCCGTGGCGCGACAACACCGGCTTCGCCCAGACCATGGAGCAGCTCTCCGGCCTCGCCTGGCTCACCGGGCACCGCGACGACCACCCGCGTATCCAGCGCGGCCCGTGCGACCCTCTGGCCGGGATGCACGCCGCCTTCGCGCTGCTAGTGGCGCTAGAGGAACGCGCGGCGCGTGGACGCGGCGTGCACGTCGAGTGCACGATGGTCGAGGGCGCGCTCAACGCCGCCGCCGAACAGGTCCTCGAATTCACCGCCTACGGCAACCTCATGCAACGCAACGGAAACCGCTCAGCGATCGCCGCCCCGCAGGGCCTCTACCCTTGCCGAGACAGCGAGCCGGGCAACGAGCTCTGGCTGGCGCTGGCGATCGAGACCGACGCGCAATGGAGCGCCCTGGTCGAGCTTCTGGGCTCGCCCACATGGGCTCGCGAACCGTCGCTCAACACAGCATCCGGTCGGCACGCGCAACACGACCGCATCGACGACCAGCTGCGGAGCTTCTGCGCAACACGGGAGCGTATCCAGCTGATCGACCAGCTGATCGGTGCCGGAATCCCCGCCGGCGCGGTCACCGACCCGCGCTCGATCCACCGCCATCCTCAGATGGTCGCGCGCGGATTCTTCGAAGCCCCGCAACACCCGGTGGTGGGCGCGATCGAGCTACCGACGGTACCCTTTCGGTACGCCAGCGTGCAGCACTGGTTGCGAGCCCCGGCACCGACCCTGGGCCAGCACAATCGCGAAATCCTCCAGGGTACGCTCGGCTTGTCCGACGACGAGATCGAGAGCCTCACCACCGCTGGGATCGTCGGACAGCGCCCCGCCGGCCTGTAGCCCCGAAAACGGCCGACGGACGGACGCGAACGATTTGCAGCCCGGCCGTAAACCAGATAAACCCACAAAATCTCGGGCCGGTGCGGGTCCACCGCGGAGGTAGGACATGAGCATGAATCGATTTGGAAGATCCGCTGGTCGCTTGGTTCTCGGCGCTTGCATCGTCGCTTTCGTCGGTGCCGGATGCGCGATCGACATCTCGATCGAGCCCGACCCAAATCCGCCCGGCGTCGGCGAGCCGGCCAACTATACCCTCACCGTATCCAATCCACTCGACTGCTCGCTCACCAGCCCCACGGCGTTCGCCTTGGTATTCCCCGCGCCCGACGATTTCGACGAGGCGGACGCAATCTGCGACATCATCAACGAGCCAAACGAATTCGTATGCTCGCTCATCAGCGGCGAGATCGAAAACGGCGAAGCGAGCGGCGTCGTCGATTTCTGCTGCGAGGATGGCGACTTCGCAGAGGAGAATCCCCTGCTCTGCGAACCCGATTCGAATGAAGACGCCACCGATATGAGCGACCTCGTCGACGAAATCAGGGAGCTCATCACCGAGCGCGCAAGAGAGCTCGGCTTGCCCGTCGACGACCTCCTCGCAGCGGAAGCACGTACCGGCGAGGCCGGCTCCTGCGCGACCTTTCCCAGCGGGGCCGTCTGCGGCTTTGACGACATCCCAATGGGCGGGTCCGATCAGGCCAGCTTCGAGCAGACCTTGGAAGAGCCGGGTCTCCACTATGCGGTGGGCTTCGTCTTCGGGACCGCCGACTGCGTTCCGCCCGGCCTCGTCCCAGGAGGCTCGACTTGCGAGCGACTTGGCGTCGGCGTCGGCAAGATGGCGCCGCTCCTATCGCCGGCTAAGATGGCAGGCTTGTCGCTGGCGCTGATCGCGCTCGGAGCGTTCGCCATACGTCGGAAGTACGCCCGTACCGACGCCTAGACTCGAGCGAGCGGCCTAGCGTTCGTCCGGTCGCACTCGCCCAGGCCGTCGACAACCTCAGACTGCGCTCGAAACGCCTCCCCGCGGCGGCCCTTTAGCCGCGACGACCGGGATCGTTGACTCGGTAGAGGCGCGCCATCATCTGCGAGACCTGCCCGGCGACCGGCAGCGACACTCCCGAGCGGCGGGCGAGATCCAAGGCCCACGCGAGATCCTTTTCCGCGGTATGCATGTGTCGGGTGTTGAGCTGCTGCAACCCTTCGTCCGCGATG
>JANQHZ010000862.1 GCA_028282445.1 Candidatus Binatia bacterium
GATCGCGCCAAAGTCCCCTTCGGCGTGCTTGATCCGCATCGGCAATCCAAAACCGACCGCGTAGCGCTGATTCGGATGCACCCAGGTCAAGCCGGCGACCGCACGACTGCCGAACTCGCTATCGTCCCCCGCCTCGACCCGCAGCGACCACTGCTCCATCGGGTACACCACCGAGAAGCGAAATCCCCGCTCCGGCGGGTAGAACGCGCCAAGCGGCTCGGCGGCACGATCGCCGAGGTGCATCTTCAGCGACGGGACGTCCCCGGCCACCGCAAACTCCGCATCGATCGCGATCGGTCGTCGCTTCTCGTCCCGCGTCTCCACGATCGGCACCCCCTGTTCCTTGAGGTACGCGATCGCCATGTCCGCCAGCGGAGTAAGGTCGAGCTTGCGCCGCTTCCTTCTGCGTCTGGGCGTGATCCGACGCGCATTGAGCATACGCGCCAGAAAACGGTCCTCGCGCAAGCCGTCGTCGCCGGTTGCAAGGTCTTCGAGTAGCTCCGCATCCTGGTCGGTGAGCCTGGAGATGCGGTTGGGCGGGTCGGCCATCGCGGCCGGCGTGCTCAGCGAGATACAGAGCGCCACCAGCATCGCTCGACCTCGCCGCCTAGTCATCAGCTCACCCGACCTCTCATACAGTCAGGGTAAAGCCCGATTACGCGGATTTTCAAGCACGAATTGCTTTCGAACCTAGTTTCCCTTCGTTGCCATAGAACACCGAATTCACACCGCTTTGTCAGATGAGCGGATCCATCAAGAGCCACGCACCTCCGCAACCGCTTTCAGCACCTCGTCGTGGATCGGGCCACAGGTCGCAATAACCCCACGGTTCTCGTCGAGGGTGCGGCCATGAGTGAAGTCCAACTCGCGCCCGTCGACGTCGGTCACCCGCCCGCCGGCGCACTCGACCACCAACTTGCCGGCAGCGTGGTCCCAGATCTTCTCACGGTAGTCCGCCCGGGTTGGCAGACGCAGGTAGATCGATGCATCGTCGCGCGCCACGCAGGCATACTTGCACTGGCTGTCGATGCGAAAGGGCTCCCGGGTAATCCCAAGGCGTTCCGCAATCCGCGCCGACTCACTCTGATCGGAGTGGCCCGACTCGACCGACTCGCAGAACCGCCCCTCCGACGCCGTAGAGATCTGCGCCACCGAGATCGCCGTCCCACTCGAATCGCTATCGTCCCATAGGTCCAACATGTGGGCTCCAGTCGACCGAGAAGCGACGAAGAGCGCCCCGGCCTTGCCATCGCGATCGAGGTTGGGACATCCGAGCACCCCAAACACGACCTCGCCGTCCTCGATCAGCGCAAGCGCGACGGCATACTGCTCGCCCCGCAAAAAGCCCTTGGTGCCGTCGATCGGATCCAGAGTCCAGTACCGGCCGCTGCGGGCATCACTGCCGCCGCGGTCGATCCACCCGAGAACGTCGTTTTCGCCCACGCCGTCACCGAGAATCGTCCGGGTCTGCGCGACAACTTCCGCGCGCAGTGATCTGTTGCCATCCTCTCGGAGCTCCGCCGAATCCTCTTCGCCAACCACCGCATCATCGCCGAAATGCCGCTCGAGCACCGAGCAGACCACCGCCTGCGACGCAAAGTCAGCGACGGTAACAGGACTCTTATCCTTCTTCTTCAGCGTCGAAGCGTCGACCAGCTTCGCCTGCACCGCACGACAAACGACAGAGGCACGGCGCACCGCCTCGACCGCCGCCTCGCGAACTCGATCTTCGTCTTTCAAGGCAACTCTCCTGCTCGGAATGGAGGCCGAACTCAAACACGAATACGGGCCCACGGAAACCCCGCGGTTTTTTGCCACTGATGAACACAGATCAACACAGATTCATCAACTAATGGGCGAATCATCGACCCCAAGCCCGGCTTCAACCCAACCGATCCTCGCGTGTAGCCGCCCATCAGTGTTTATCTGTGTTCATCTGTGGCTAAGCAGGCCCGTTGTCCTTGCACCGCCCGAGGATCGGGGGAATTCTACCCCTATGAGGACAGCCCTTCTGCTCGTCGCCTTGGCACTGATCGCCTCAACCGCCGGGGCACAGATCTTCGCCGAAACGGACGACACACCGACCCCCGAAGTCCAATGCGAGACCCTCTGCCGGCGCGTTTACACCGAAGACAAGGCCAAGATCGATCTCTGCCTGGAGGGATGCGCTCAAGCGGCAGCTTGTACCGCCGACTGCGACAAGCGTTTCGCCGATGACGAAGACAAGCGTGGCCGCTGCAACTACCGATGCGCCCGCGCTCGCTGAGGTCAGAGGGTTCGCGCGTCCGGGTGAAGCCAGGGCAAGGATCCTCATCGATCCTGTCGGTCATCCTTCCGGCGAGTCTCCTCTTCGCATGTGCGACCACGATCAAACCGGCCACTGACCGATCTCCCAATCTCGACTTCGACGCTGCGGCCCGGCTGGAGGTTCCGACGCAGCACTCCCGTGCCGTCTCGATGGCCGAGGGCCTCGGCGCAAGTATCTACCAGTACGACACGGTGTCTTGGATCGGCACGGAGGCGGCCATCGCTGCCGGACTCGACAGCTCCGACCCGCGCGCCCGCGGTTGGATCGTCGTCAAGAGGCCCGACCGACTCCTCGTTCGCTTCGTCTCCGAGCTGGACGGGAAGTTCGCGTCGACCTGCGACGTCTCCTTCCTTCCGCAGCAGCCCCCGCTAGCGACCATGCTCGAGACACCAGCCCCCCTGAGCGGGGACGACTACGCGCAGTACGTCGCACTGCGTCGGGCCATCACCTACGCACGCGAATCCGACCTCAAGCTTTGCAGCGGGTCGATCAACACCGTGGTCGTCCCAGCATCCGACCCACAGGGCCGAAGGGCGTGGATGGTGTACCTCCTCTCCGCCGTCGGCTCGGACGACCAGATCCTCTTCGGCGGACACCACCGCGTCACGATCGGCGACGACGGCACGGTGATCCAGAGCTTTTCGTTCCTCGACAACTGCCTGTCCGCCACCCCGGCCAGCGACGGGCGTGTCCTGGTTGCGCACGGCAGCAGCCCCGCCCCCACCGAGGTCCACAGCTTCTTGAGCCTACGCCACGAAGTCCCGATCTACGTCACCACCGACACCGGCGTCTGGGTAGCCGATGCCGGCAAGCTCCACTTGGTTCAACCGAACCAGTAGCCGCACCTCTACGGAACCCTCACATTGAATCCTCTCCCGCGCGTGGTGCGGGAGAGGCGTACGGCGAAAGTGGTCCCAACGGGATTCGAACCCGTGTTACCGACGTGAGAGGCCGGCGTCCTAAGCCAGGCTAGACGATGGGACCGTGCGTGCCGCAGGGGCGTTCCTAACAGATTTCGAAGAGCGAGGCGACTACGCCTTTCGGGACGAGCTGCTGATATAAATGAAACTGAGGCGGCAGGACTCGAACCTGCAATCGCCTGATCCAGAGTCAGGTGGCTTACCAATTAGCCCACGCCTCAGTAGAAGACCGACTTCGATTTTGTCCTATGGGCGGCCCTTCGTGAAGTCAAGTGCGACGACGTGCTGCCATGCTGCCGCTGCGTGCGTGCCAGCATTCTACGCCGGCCGGGTCGTCGGCGCTGCCTAACGATTCCGCAGCTGCCTGCGGCTTGGGCAGCCGATCGAGTGAATCGACGGGCAGATCCCGCATAGACCCGTGTGCGCAGGTGCGCTCAGCGAACTGGTACGGAACCTGCTGAGGGGAAAGAGTGGACGCGCACTCTCGCGTCTGACCCACACGGGGGAACCGCGAACCCAAGCCCAGCGGTCGCGGTTCCCCTCCCCCCCTTCCGTCCCTTCGGACAGAGTGGGAAAGACGTCTCTACCTCATCGGTGCGCGATTCTTCAATCGTAGCGTCGATCCAGTCGGGAAAGGCGTTGCGCAGCGAAGCTCGAGGATCGCTCCCGCCAAGTCCTCCGGCGCCCACTCCTCCCGGGCGCTCGCTGCGGTCACACGCCGCAACTCGTCGACCCGATCGGTGAGTAAGGCGACAAGTGCTCGCGGCAACGCTTTGACCACACCGATCAGCAGCGTCTCGGCCACTCTGTCGTCTACGTCGTCGCCGACTGCGAGCAGCAGCACCGGCACAGCTGGGGCCGCGCGACATACGAAGAACGCCCTTTCGTAGCCACGGTCGCCCGAACAATCGCAGACAATCATCTCAGGCGAGTCGTCGGCTACCAGCGCCTCCGCTGCCGTTGCGAAGTCGGCGTCGAGCGCGCGGGCTCGAACCACCACCCCGCCGGCCGCGAGCCGGTCGACCAGGTCTGGGGCGACGACAGCCCCACCCACCCACAAGACGGATGTCGTATCCTTTCTGCCGCGAGTCGCCATTTCCCGGCTCATTGACACGGTCGCGGGCCCACCGCAACGATGCCCCCAAATCAGCCGATCACTTCCTTTCGCGCGAGCGTTGGTATTCGATCGGCCGCGTCCAGCTATGCCCAACCGACATCTCCCCGAACATCCCAGCAGACTCGTCCTGGTCGGCGCCGGCCACGCGCACGTCGAGGTTTTGCGTTCGTTCGCGATGCAGCCGCCTCCCAACGCCGAGCTCACCCTCGTTTCGCCCCACTCCTACGCTACCTATTCCGGAATGGTCCCCGGATACCTGGCCGGACAGTACCAACTGCGTCAGGCCCAGATCGATGCGCGCGCCCTCGCGGCGCGCGCCGGCGCCGGTTTCATTCCCGACCGGGTCGTCGCGGTCGACACCGCCGCCAAGACTCTTCGACTCGACGAGTACCCCGACTATGCCTACGACCTGGTGTCGTTCGACATCGGTTCGCACCCGGCTCACCGCGACCGACTTGGCAGTCACCCCAACACCGTCCTGGTCAAGCCGATCGAAGTCGCCGCCCGCGACGTCGGGCGAGCACTCGACTCCGCGGCGTTGGACCAACACGAGCGCAGCGTGGTCGTGGTCGGCGCCGGACCCGGAGGCGTCGAGGTCGCATTCGCCATCGCCGCCCGCTTGCGCGGCGATGCAGGCGGATCGGTCACGGTCTGCGATCGCGCCGAAGTTGCCGTACGTGAGCGCGGCGAGCGCACCAGCGCCGCCGTCGCAAGAGCATTCGACCAACGGGACATTCACTTCATCGGTCAGGTCGAGGTCGAAGGGGTCGAAACGGACGGCGTTCGCCTGAGCGACGGCCGCACCCTGCCCGCCGATCTGGTCGTGTGGGCAACCGGCGCTGCCGCGCCGGAGCTCTTTGCGACCTCGGGTCTAACTCTCGACCGGCGGGGCTTTCTCTCGGTCGACCACTACCTGCAGTCGGTCGACGATCCGAGCGTCTTCGGCGCCGGCGACTGTGTCACCATCGACTCACACCCGCACGTTCCCAAGGCCGGCGTCTACGCCGTACGGGAAGGACCGATCTTGGCCAACAACCTGCGCACCGCTCTTGGTGCCGGACGACGGCGCCGCTTCAAACCCCAGACGGGTTTCCTCTCCCTGCTCAACACCGGTGACGGCAAGGCGATCCTTTCCTACCGCGGCCTCGCCCTTCATAGCCGCGCCGGGTGGTGGCTCAAAGACATGATCGACCGGCAGTTCATCGAGAAGTACTCGCGACCGGAGCTCGGTCCGCCCGACTCGTCGATGGGCGAGATGCAACCCTGCGGCGGTTGCGCCGCGAAGGTCGGCGCCGACGTTCTCTCGACCGTTCTCGACAAGCTCGCCATCCCCACGGCGCCACACGTTCGAGTCGGCCTCGAGCAGGCGGACGACGCGGCCGTGTTCCGCCTGCCGAGCGGGGAGATCGACGAGACCGTCGACTCGGTGGTAACCACCGATCTCTTCCCACCTTTCGACGCGGATCTACATCTCGTCGGTCGTGTCGCCGCGATCAGCGCGGCAAGCGACCTCTTCGCCATGGGCGCGGAGGGAGCGGCCGCTCTCGCCATCGTCGCGGTCCCCGAATCGGAAGCGGCGCGGCAGGCTTCAGCACTCGAGGCGCTACTCAGCGGCGCACTCGCAGAGCTGCAAGCGATGCGAATTCCGCTGGTGGGCGGGCACACGATCGCGAGCGAATCGACCCTGATCGGGTTCTCGATGCACGGATTCGTCGCGGCCGATCGGGTTCTGCGCAAGGGCGGCGCCCAGCCGGGCGATCTACTCGTCCTGTCGAAGCCGCTCGGAACCGGCGTGGTCCTCGCCGCCGGCCGCGCCGGCTGCGCCGCTTCCGACTGGGTCGAGGAATGTCACGCCGCGATGTTGCGCAGCAACGGCCCGATCATGCGGCTCCTCGTCCAACACGGCGCCACCGCCTGCACCGACGTCACCGGCTTCGGGCTGAGCGGTCATCTGAGCGAGATGGCGCGTGCCGGCGGGATGACCGCCGAGCTCGACTTGTCGGCGATTCCGGCCCTACCCGGTGCGCTCGAGCTGCTCGCCCACGGCTGGCGTAGCTCGTTCCATAGCGGAAACGAGCGTACGCACTCGACCGACGACGCACGCAACCCGCTACTCGTGGATCCGCAGACGTCGGGTGGACTGCTCGCCGCCCTCCCCCCGCACCGCCTCGCCGATTTCGAGCAGGCGTGCGCCGAGGCCGGAGAGAGGTTCTGGGTGATCGGTTCGGTCGCGGAAGGCAGCGATCGCCCCTTGCGGGTGAAGCCCTGAGCGCCCCCGGTCCAAGGAGCATCAACCGCGATAAGCCAAGGACTAAATAGTTTTCACCACAGAGGCACAGAGACACAGAGTTTCGTCGTCCACCGGATTCCTACGTTTCGCTCGCGGTGCTAGGCGGTCTTTCGCGATTTCCTCACGTCACGCGAGCAGCTGTGAAGTCGCGGTTCTCCTGCGAAGCCTCCGTGTCTCTGTGCCTCTGTGGTGAGCTTAAAGTAATCATCGGCGCTGCCGGATTCCCCAGGCGCAGATCGCGAAGTTGATCGCGCACGCATAGGTGCCGGCGTGGACGCCGCCGATGCGCTGCACGCCCCCGAAGAATGCGATGAGGGCAAGAGTCGCGCCGACGGCCAAGCCGGTGAACACCGTGCGAGCATCGAGCTCGGCGTAGCGAATGCCCAGAACGAAGGCCGGCGCTACCTGGATGAGCAGCTCCATCTTGATTTCGATCAAGCGCCACAAGGTCGTCGGCGGACGAATCGCCATCACCACCATGAGGGCGATGATTCCCCAGGAGGACAGCTTGCCGATCTTCGCCAGGCGGGCTTCGTCGAAGCCCGGTCGCAACTCGCCGACCAGGTCACGCGCGACCATCGACGAAAGCGACAACAGCGCCGAGTCCGCGGTCGACATAATCGCCGCCAACGCCGCGGTCAGCACCAGCACCGAGATGGTCTCTCCGAGCAGTCCGCCCTCGGCGATCACCGCCAGCACCTCGGCCATGATGCGGTCGGCGTCGACCCCGCTGCGGCCGGGCAG
>JANQHZ010000880.1 GCA_028282445.1 Candidatus Binatia bacterium
TCGCGACGACGCCGGCTCCGAAGGCGCAAACGTCCTCATCGAGTTGGACGTTTCCGGGGCCTTCGACAAAGGAATCAAGGTCTCCGAAGGCGGCGTCGCCGAAATCTACCGCAGCCGCGTGCACGGTAATGCCGACGGCGGCATCCAGGCCACGCTGGGTGGAAGCTTAACCGCGATCGAAACGCGGTCCGAGTCCAACCGAGGTACGCTCGGTGCCAACGGGCTGGCCGCCAACGGTCCGCGCCTGGGAACGACCGAAGCGGCCACCCTGACCACACGTGGCAATCTGCTTCGCGACAACGCGTTGCGAGGGCTCTCGGTCAGGTCCCTGTCGTCGGCCACCATCCGTGACGACTTCGTATGCGGCAACGGCACGATCGGCACCGACGTCGGTTTCGGCCTGGCCATGCTCGATGCAGCCGGCTTCTCGGCGAGCGCCGACGTGCGGGGAACGGCTCTGGTCCACAACCGCGACGGAGGGGTTTTGACCATGGGCGGATCGATTCCCGATCTCGGGACAGAGGACTCCCCGGGCGCCAACGCCTTCGCGTTCAACGGCGTCGAAAGCACCCTCGACGGCCCCAAAGAGATTCGCCACCTCGCGACCGAAACCCTCGCCGCCGCCGGCAATCAGTGGCAGCAGTGTGGTCCAACCTTCGAGTGCAACGAGATCGGCGTCCTCATCGGCGGCGTCTTCGCACCCGAGAGCGGCGTCGATATCGTTCCGGCCCTCCCGACGCCGCAACGGCGAGCCCCGATCATCGAGGAAATCAGGCCGACCTTCGCCCAAGCCGGCGATCTGGTGTGGATCTACGGTCGGAACTTCGACGCCGTCGGCGCAGCGGAGCAGAACCCGCAATGCGACGGCCCGGGACGACCTTGCCGAGCGTCGGATCCGAACTGCGTCTTCGTCGGGGAAGAAACCGCCGAGATCGTCGCTGCCACGCCGACGTTGTTGGTGATCCGCGCTCCGTTCACGTGCGTCGAGCCGGTCCGGCTCGCGGCGCGCACCAGACGATCTCGCGGGTTTGCGCGGACCACGTTCTGCACCCTACCGGACTGAGCTTGCCGGCCCGCGCGGCGCCCGGACACCGCACGAAGCAGTTCGGTTGAATCGCCGCCAACCAAGCGATAGCGGTTCCTACCATGATTGCTTGCCTCGACCTCGAAGGAGTTCTCATCCCCGAAATCTGGATCAATTTCGCCGAGAAAACGGGCATCGACGCGCTCCGCCGCACGACCCGCGACGAGCCCGACTACGACGTTTTGATGCGAGGTCGGCTCGATATTCTCGAGAACAACGGGCTGAAGATCGACGACATCCAAGAAGTCATCGGAAGTATGGGGCCGCTCGAAGGGGCGCGAGAGTTTCTCGACTGGCTGCGCACCCAACACCAGGTGGTGATCCTGTCCGACACCTTCTACGAATTCGCCGCTCCCTTGATGGCTCAACTCGGACACCCCTGTCTGTTCTGCCACTCCCTCGTAGTCGACGACGACGGCCGAATCTCGGACTACAAGCTGCGCATCGCCGACGGTAAGCGCAAAGCCGTGATGGCGTTTCGAGAGCTCAACTTCTCGACCATTGCGGCCGGGGATTCCTACAACGACACCACCATGCTCGGGGAAGCTGATGCCGGCATTCTCTTTCGGCCGCCCGATAACGTCATCGCCGACTTCCCGCAGTTTCCGGTAACGCGCACCTACGACGAGTTGCGTCGCGAGTTCGAAAACGCCACCGCGCGCATAGCCAGCGCCTGAGGCCCCGTCCGTTCTCGGCCGAGCGTCTCTCAGTCGGCGGCCAGCAGGGACACGTCTTCGATGAGGTCGCTGATCGCCTCGCGATCACTGCCGTGGTAGTAGCCCCGAATACGCGCCTCTCGATCCACCAACACGAAGCGATCGCTGTGGGTGATCAGCTCGCCACCGTCCGCGTCCGCCTCCTCCTGGGTTCGATCCGCAACGCTCAGTAGAAACCCCGACTTGATCAAGTCGTAGAGCTCGTCGCGTTCCCCGGTCAAGAACCACCAACGCTCGGGATCGGCTCCGAAGCGACGCGCGTACTTCTCCATCACTTCCGGAGTGTCACGCGCTGGATCGACACTGATCGAAATCAGTCGCGCCTCGACGTCTCGTTCGACGAGGGCTTTCTGAACCTCGGCCATCCGGCTGGAGAGAACCGGACAGATCCCGGCGCAACTCGTAAAGATGAAATCGGCGACCCAGACGTCGCCAAGCAGGTCGGCGCGGGTGACGGTTCTCCCCGACGCCTCGACCAGAGAGAACTCCGGGATCGTCGAGACCACCGGGAACTCCTCGCCGCGCCGGTTACCCGGCGCCAGCGAGAAAATCCCGAACAGAACGATGGCGGCGATGAAGCCGGCGAGTGCGACCCAGACGAGCCGCTCGGACCGGCCGCCGGGATTATTCTGGTTCGACTCAGCCAATCCAACGCCAGGACGAATCCGGCATCAACATGAACAACAGGAACGCGCAGATCAGCATCGGCGTCAGCGCGATGACTCCGAGCATCTTCTTCTCGAACTTCAGGTGCATGAAATAGAGCGCCACGAGAGCGGCCTTGGCGACGGCCATCGAGACCAGCAGCGCGATCTTGGGTACCTGTGCGGTGATGACCATCGGCACCGCGACCTCGGCGATCGTGAGGCCGAGCAGCCACCAAAAGATCAGCATGTAATTGGGATGTTCGTGAGTTCCTTCTCCGGACATTGCAGTCTCTCCCGCTTGTCGCTCTAGACCAGGTAGACGAAGGTGAAGACCAGAATCCACACCAGGTCGACAAAGTGCCAATACAAACCGGCGATCTCGATTCCGGCTGTGTTGTCGGCGCTATAGTCGCCCCGCATCGCCTTGCGCAAGACCACCGACAGGTACACGACGCCGCTGAATACGTGCATCCCGTGAAAGCCGGTCGTCATGTAGAAGGTCGTTCCGAACAACCCCGACGCCCGCATCTGCCCGGCGGCCAATTCCTGCCCTTCGTGCAGGTGGCCGACAACGGCGCCCGTCGAGTCGACGATGAAGTTGTTCTCCGCCAGCAACATCCCCTCGTTGATGAGGTGCGTCCACTCGTAGGCCTGCAACAACAGGAAGATGACCCCACCGCCGACGGTCAATGCGAGAAACTTCACGCAGCCAGCCTGGTCGCCGTCCTGCATCGCCGCGAGCGACTTGACCATGGTCACGCTGCTGCAGATGAGCAGGAAGGTCATCGCCGCGGTCAAGCTGATACCGAGCGCGTCGGCCGGGTTCGGCCAGTCGGTGGCTCCGTAGCGCAGCGCCCCGTAGGTCGCGAGCAGAGCGCCGAACGACATCGCATCGCCGGCGAGAAAAATCCACATCCCCAGTTTGCCCCAACTCTCTGGGGTCAGCGGAGTCTCGTACGTATCTACCGCACCATGACTCGCAGTCGCTGCTTGGCTCACCGCGCTCCCTCCCTTTCCGTGGTCAGAACTTTCAATTCCGGCTTGCTGCCGGTCTCCCCCACCGTGTTCGGCCCGCTGCGCCAAAACATGTACGTCAGCCAGCCTCCGACCACGGCAAAAAGTATGAATGGCATCGTCATCATGAACATGATGCTGGTGTTGATTCCGCTGGCGAGAGGATCGCCAGGTCCCCCGACCGTGGTCTTGCACATCGCGCAGCCTTGCGCGCCGGCTTCGCCGGCCAGGCTCAGCATCGCGAACAAAGACAGCACTGTCGCGGAGTATAGGAAAGCTCGCCCCATCGCACTCAGTGGTAAACCATCGCGAACAAGACGCCCCAAAGGGCGCATACATAAAGCCAATAGACGGCGCACACTTCCACCCCGTCGTGCGCGGCCTTCGAGTACGCTCCGCGCCAGGTCATGCCGAGCACGTAGAAGACCCACAGCATGGCACCCACAACGTGCACCGCATGAGTTCCGATGAGGGTGTAGAAGGTACTTCCGTAGGGGCCACTCGATAACCGGAGTCCGTGACTGACGAGACCGACCCATTCCGAGCCCTGGATGGCCACAAAGACCGCTCCCAGTACGGCGGTAGCGACAAGCCCGCGCTGCAGGGAGCGCCGATCGTCGCGCCGAATCGCGCGCAGAGCCGACACCATGGTGGCTCCGCTGATGAACAACAGGATCGTATTGACCCAGGTGACCGTCAACGGCAGCGCGGGCAAGCCCGGCGGCGGCCAGACGACGCTGCCCACTCGGAAAACCAGGTAGGCCCCGACCAGGCCGGCGAAGAACATCGTCTCGGCGACCAGGAACATCGCGATCGCCACCCGCGCGTTACTGACCGGTTGCGCTCGCCGGGGACCGTCCGGACCACCGTCGCGCGGCACGATCACGCGCAGTGGCGGAGCCGGCTGCTCCAGCGGCAGATCGTGCGCGACGGCCGTATTCGACGATCTCGCCATCAGCTTCGCCCGACGATGATCGCGATCGAGACCAAGAACATTCCAACCGCTACCGAGGTCAGAATCAGGGCCGTGCGCTTCTTGGTCGTCTCGTCCAGGCTCATGTCGATCAGGCCGCCACCTTGTCGAGCGCCATCGCGCCGAGGAGGATCGGCAAATAGACCAGGGTCGCGAACAAGAGCCTGCGAACCGCCTCTTTCGACGGTCGCAAAGCGGCATCGAGGCTAAATCCCAGCATCCCGAGCCCGAGGGCAAGGGCGACCCAAAAGTAAGCCACGCCGGCGACCCCCAGCATGGACGGAACCAGTCCGGCGATCAGCAATCCAGCACTGTGGACGAGGATCTGGCGCTCGGTGCTGCGCCCCTCGCGGTCGACGACCGGCAACAACTTGAAGCCCGCACGCGCATAGTCCTCTTCGTAGAGACGGGCGATGGCCAGCGAGTGCGGCAGTTGCCACAGAAACATGATGCCGAATACGGCCCACGCTCCGGGCTCGATCTCACCGCACGCGGCGACCCACCCCGTCACCGGCGGCAATGCACCGGGAATCGCGCCGACGATCGCGCAAAGCGGCGTCCATCGCTTCATCGGTGTGTACAGCGCCAGGTAGGACACGACCGTCGCGGCCGTCACCAACCCGGCCAGCGGATTGACCGCGACCGTCAAGATCCCCAGACCCGCCGCGGTCAAGACCGCGCCGAACAGCAACGCATCCTGCGGCTCGATCCGTCCGCTCGGGATAGGGCGTCCGGCCGTCCGCTCCATGCGGGCATCGAGATCTCGCTCGAGGTACTGGTTCAACACCAACGACCCGGCGCCGCTCAGGCCGGTCCCTACCAGGGCGGCGAACAGCAGCCAGAGGTCGACCGGCCCACGCGCCCCGAGATAGAAGCCCGCCGCGGTCGTAACCAACACCATCGCGGCGAGGCGCGGTTTGGTGAGCTCGAGCAGAACTGCCGCGTCGAGTCGACGCGCCTCGGACCGCTCGGCGGTCAATACCGACTGAGGTGCGGAAGAAGCCATCGATAATCGGAGAGCGCGACTCTAGTGAGCCGCCGCCGTTCCCGCCGCCGGCTGCGCCTGCGGCAACCAGTCCTCTTCCTGTCCGGGCACGCTGTACTCGTAGGGGCCGCGGTACACGGTGGGGATCTCTACGAAGTTTCCATGCGGTGGAGGCGTCGGGGCCTCCCACTCGAGAGTATTGGCGTTCCAGGGGTTCTGCGGGGCCTTCTCGCCGGCGAACATGCTCCAGAAGAAGTTCACGGCGAATACGATCTGGAAGAGCCCGAGGCCGATGGCGCCAATCGTCATGATCTCATTCCAATGCTGGACCGGGGCGAGGAACTCATACTGCGTCGGATTGTAGATGCGCCGCATGTGACCGCCCATTCCGACGATGTGCATCGGGAAGAACGTGATGTTGAAGAAGATCAGCGTTCCGAAGAAGTGAATCTTGCCGAGCGTCTCGTTCATCATGCGCCCGTACATCTTCGGGAACCAGTAGGCGACCGCACCGAAGATGGCGAAGACGCTTCCTCCGAAGACGACGTAGTGAATGTGACCAACGATGAAATAGGTGTCGTGGATGAAGATATCGACCGGGCTGGCGGCCATGTAGATTCCGCTCAGGCCGCCGATGACGAACATCGAGACGCACGCCAGGGCGTGCAGCATCGGAGTCTGGAACGTGATGTTGCCTCCCCACAGCGTGCCCAACCAATTGAAGGTCTTGATCGCAGACGGGACGGCGATCACCATCGTCGTGGTCATGAAAGCCATGCCCATCGTCGGGTTCATTCCCGACTGGAACATGTGGTGTCCCCAGACGACCCAACCGAGGAACGCAATCGCCACCATCGCCATCGCCATCGCCCGGTAGCCGAAGATCGGCTTGCGCGCGAACACCGCGAGGATCTCGGACGCTACCCCCATGCCGGGCAGGATGAGGATGTACACCTCAGGGTGCCCGAAGAACCAAAACAGGTGCTGCCAAAGGATCGGCTCACCGCCGCCTTCCGGCAGGAAGAACGCGGTGCCGTAACGGCGATCGAAGAGCAGCATCGCCATCGCCGCGGTGAGCTCGGGCAGTGCCAACAACAGCAGAATCGCCGTGATGAACAGCGACCAGATCACCAAAGGCATGCGGAACATCGTCATGCCCGGCGCACGCATGTTGATGATCGTAGTAATGTAGTTGATCGACCCCATCATCGACGAGATACCGAGCACGACCAGCGAAATGATCCACAGGTCCTGCCCTAAACCGACACCGGTATAGACCTCTTTGGCCGACAGCGGCGCGTAGGCCGTCCATCCACCTGCCGCGGCGCCGCCCTCGACGAAGAAGCTGGCGATCATGATTCCGCCCGCAAGGGCGGCGATCCAGAACGAGAGCAT
>JANQHZ010000916.1 GCA_028282445.1 Candidatus Binatia bacterium
GCGAGGTCTACGATCCGGTCGTCGTCGCTTCGCAAGACGAGATCGTCGCGCTCTGGTCCGAAGTGCCGTCGATCGGCAAACGCATGCACAGCATTTCCATCGATGGCGGGCGGAACTGGTCGGCAGCGCACGAAGTGGACCCGCAATTGCGTGGCGGCCTGCACGGGCCGATGGCAGCGGTTGCGGACTCGGCCGGTACGCTTCACCTGCTGGTTTCCACCGGCCGGAAGATCCTGCACACCGCCCGTCGCAACGGAGGGTGGTCCTCCTCGATCTCGCAAGTCGCCGGCACGCCGACTTCGCTGATTCATTTCGACCGCGTTTCAGCGGCGGTCACGAACGGAAACCGGCTTCATATCGTCGCCCGGCGGGGCGACACCATCGAACATTTCGAGGCAGTCACCGACGCGCCGGCCCAATCGCCGCGCGCGATCCCTCCTCCGGCGCCACTCAGCCTGACCGATCGAGCGTACGCAACGTCGATCCCCCTCCGGGTACTGACCCTATCATTGGCGCTGCTGCTGGCCGTCTCGGTCGCAATGGCACTGCGCATCGAGCCGCGGCCGCAGTGGGTCACCTGGGTACCGCATCTCACAGTGGCTACGGGTGCGGCACTGATCGGTCGCTGGGGGAATGAAACCATCGAGGCGATCGCGGCGTCGCTGCTCGCGCTCTCAATCGTGGTGCGGCCCGAGCTCGGCCTGATCGCCCTGATCTCGGCCGGCACACTCAGCCCATGGAGACTCGACACCGACACCAATACCCAGCTCTCGGTGGGCATCGCCATCGTTCCATTCCTCTGCGTCGTTTGGGTCGTCAGCGCGGTGCGCCGTCGCGACGTTTGGACTCTCCTGCGCGGACCCGGTCTTGCACTCGTCCTCCTCACGGTCGTCGCGGCAACCGCCCTCGTCGCCGCGAACCAGGGATGGATCCGCGTCCCGCAGCTCGCACCACTTCCAGCTCAGCTCGGGGGCCTGGCGGTCTTCGGCCTTTCGGCTGCGGTCTTCATCGTCGCCGCCGACTCGATTCGCGACGAAGCCGCGCTGACGAGGCTAAGCGTCGTGTTCCTGGCAACTTTCACTCTCGCCATGTCCGGGTGGCTGATACCCGAGTTCGACCGCTTCGGGGCGATCTTCCGCCAGCTGGGGTCCGACGGCAGTCTGGCGTGGACGTGGATGATCGCGATTGCCTTCGGACAGATCGGCTTCAACCGTCGGCTCGACTGGCGGCTGCGCGCGCTGCTGGCGCTTCTCGGCCTGTCCATTCTGTTTCGTGCTTTCGTCGGCACCTCGAGCTGGATCTCGGGCTGGCTGCCGCCCTCGGTTGCGATCCTCGCGTCACTAGCGCTGGGGGCGCCGCGCCTGGCCGCCGTAATCGTCCTCATCGGCGCAGTCGGAGCAGCGATGATCGCCCCTTCCGTCGCCAGTTTCGTTGCGGGCGGCGACAACCTGTACAGCCTTGGAACCCGTCTCGACGCCTGGCGCATCATGGGTGCGATCATTCTCGAGAGTCCGCTCATCGGCAGCGGACCCGCGAACTACTACTTCCTGACGCCGGCCTATGAAATCCGCGGACACGCCGTCCCGTTCAGCTCTCACAACAACTACATCGACATTCTCGCACAAAGCGGACTGGTCGGGTTGGCCTGCTTCGGTGCGTTCGCCGCGGCACTGGCGCGCCGCATCTGGTCGCTGCGCGATCGCTGCGGCGACGGCTTCGCGCGCGGCTACTGGATCGGGGCGACGGGTGGGTTCGCCGGCACCCTGGCAGCTGGGATGCTCGGGGACTGGATCTTCCCCTTCGTCTACAACGTCGGGCTCGACGGCCTGCGCGCCAGCCTTCCCGCATGGGTCCTCATGGGCGGAATTCTCGCACTACACCGCATCCGAGCGACCGGCGCCGGCCCCGCGTCGACAGCGATGCCACGGGAGAGCTGATGCCGGGTCACTCCGGCTTCGGATGCGATTCGATGTAGTCGGCAATTCGACGGCGAAACTCTTCGTTGGGTTCGAAGCCATGGCCCGAACCCACCATCGCCCACAACTCGACGCTACCACCGGGCACACAATCCAAGTACCGAGTCACTTGCGTCTCCGCCGAGTCCGGCACCCTGGCGTCGAGCGGCATCTGCGACTCCATCACGGAGCCCGCACAATCGTTATAGCGCGCCCAGCGCCCGACCGTCGGCTCGGCACCGAGGTAGGGCGCCATGAAGACCCCGCCGCCGAAGCGAATCACCTTGTCGGCCGTCCCATGGACGTGCACGACATGCACGGCATCGGTCGGCCGGCACAGCGCCGCTTCGGTGTCATCCGTCCCCGCGATACTGATGACACCGGCAAGGATGTCGGCATGATCGCACGCCATGCGCTGACTCATGAAGCCGCCGTTCGAATGCCCCATCACGAAAATCCGATCTTCGTCGACGTTCCACCGCGCAACCACGTCGTCAATGACACGAAGCAGATAGGCGGAATCGTCGACCTCGATCTCCTCGTCGTTGCAACAGGCGGACGCGGCATTCCAGAAACGCTGCCCGCCACTGTTGGGCGTTCCATCCGGCGTGGCGAGGAGAAACCCACGCTCGTCGGCGATCTGCCTCAAGCCAAAGCGCGACTTGACGATCTCACCGCTGGCCGTGAAGCCATGCAGGAGAATCACCAGGGGCATCGGATCGAGCGGCGGCTCGGCCGGCACGTAGACCGACACCGGTCGCTCGACGCCGCCAACCGGGCCTTCGTTCACTGGCCCCCTCGGAGCAAGCGCCCCGCAACCCGCTATCGCGAGCGTGAGCCATACGGTCACGATCGCTTCGTGGCGGCTACTTCTACTGGCGAGATCGGTTTTCGAGCAGCCCATTACCTACCCATCAGCGCAGCCCCGGCGACGGATCGTCCGTCGGTCTCACGAGGCGGTCGTACGCCCACACAGCACCGAGCCCAGCGAACACGACGAGCACCGCGTCGACCGGAAGGCGGTAGCGAATCAGAGTCCAGGTCAGTAAGTGAATCAGGCTGTAGAGGGTTACGAACCCGACCAGCAACTCGACACACGGAGTGCACCGCCGCGCGCTCAGGACCAGGCCCGTCAACACGAAGGGGAGAATCAGCCCGAACGAGAAGACCCGCGATACGTTGCTGATCGTGCTCGATTCGGACGACCACCAGAACTTGAAGTACTCGCGCGAACGACTCGCCGACAGGGCAACGTAGCGTCCGGGATCGGACAGAATGAAGTCCACTCCCCTGCGCAACAGCGCGCGGTCGAGCGCGGCCTCGTTCAGGTGACGGACTTCCTCCGGGATCAGGTCTTCATAGGTCGGGCCGCCGGCAGGGAGAATCGGTATGAAGCGATCGCCGTGGATCGGGTGGTTGCCCCAAAACAGCACGTAGCCCGCGTTGGTATTGAGCAACACAAACTCGTCGAAGACGCGGTGGTTTCTCAGCGTCCACGGGGCGACCATCACCGCTATCACCAGCGCTGTGACGGCCATTCCACGAACCGAACGCCCCGCTCCACCGTCGGAACAAGCATTGGAACAGGCATCGGTTCGCCAGTAGAGCCAAACGAAGAGAGGAGGCACCAAGAGCAAGAGAAGTTGGCGCAGCAGCACCGCCGTCCCCAGGGGCACGCCGAGCTCCAGCCACACACACCTGCCTCCGAGTTCGGCCAAGCTCTTCGCGGTGGCCATCCGCGTCGTAACATCCACCACCCATAGCACCGCGAGAATGAAGAAGGTCTCCGTCATCAGGGCGGCGGAGTAGTATAGAAAGTATGCGTAGAACGCGGAGATCCCCGCAGCGGCCAGACCGACGCGTGGGTCGAAAACGCGGCGGCCAATGCGAAACACCAGCCAGGTCTGGACGATCCCGGCGAGTACCGCTTGAAGAAGCCGCGCAAGCAACGGGTTGCCGTCGCCGACCCAGTACACTGCGGCGAGATACGATGTGTACAGGTAACTCCAGTGCGCCGTCGGTTGCCCCGCCCGGGTCGCCGGCCACCAGCCTTCCGGGAGGACGAAACCACGACCCGCGGCGACCTGCCGCGCGAGCATGTCGTACGAGATCTGGTCGTAGATTCCAGGCATCGCGGTTACGTCAGCCCCGAGGTACAAGGCCGCTGCCACTCTTACCAGCACCGCTCCGACCATGAGCAAGACCAGCCACCGACGCACGCTCACTCCACCGAGAGCTTGGTCGACCGGGGACGCGCCGGACGGCCCTCGACTCGCATGGTCGGTCACCGTTTCAGGCCCCCGCTCCCGCAGCGCGCTGCAATGCCTCCTCGAAGCGCACGCCGACCGTCTCGAGTGACCACCTCCGCGAAGCATCATTCCTTCCAGCGGCCACAATCGCCTCGCGCAGATGGTCGTCGGCGATCAAGGTCTCGATCGCATCCGCCAACCCCTGCGCATCGTCGGGCCGGTGCACCAGCGAGTTTCGCCCGGCTTCGAGGATCTCCGCTGCGCCGCCGGTCGCCGTCCCCACCACTGCCGTTCCGGACGCCATCGCTTCGATCATCACACGGCCAAAGGGTTCATCCCAGGTCGAGGGAAAGAGCTGTATGTCCGTGAAAGCATACAGTTTCGCCACCCCCTGCTTGTCGAGTCGCCCGGCGAAGCGGACATGGTCCGCAAGGCCGAGATCAGACACGAGGGAGCGCAGCCGGTCGACGTACGCCGACTCGCCGTCGCCCGCAACCGTCAGCCGGACCGCGGCTGGATTGGGCCTCGATCGCACCGCAGCGATCGCGCGAATCGCGGTCTCCACGCCCTTTTCGGGCGTGAGCCGCCCCGCAAAGCCCAGCTCCCACAGTCGCTCGCCACGCTGCCGGCGTGAAGACGCTACCGCGGCGAAAGGACGCAAATCGATTGGCCCTGGGATGACCGACCACGCCGCGCCGGGAGCGAAGCGCTTGGCGACCGCCTCGTACATAAATCGCGAGGGGAAGATGGCGCTCCGCAGCTTTGGGGGCTCGGCGGCGCGATAACCAACATTCCAAAGGAACGCCAGCAGCCCCTTGAGGGGACGAGCCAGAGCGCTGCGCGCTGGGCTGCTCCAGTAATTCGTCACCTGAGCCGGCAAGGTCGGCCAGTAGTCGGCAATGCAGAATACCGTGCTCGCGGGCCGACGATTCTCCAGATACGACGCCAGCCCGAGACCGAGATTCCACATCCCCCAGACAACGACGACGTCGGGATCGTGGTCTACCAAGAGCTGCTCGGCGATCCGGCGGTTCCGTGCAGCCAGCAGCGGCGTCGCCCAGATGCGGACGGCATTGATCAGCGGCCGGTCGATCATCTCGAGGTGAAGTCTGCGGTGAACCCAGGGCGTGTCGGGCCCGATCTCTGCTCGGCGATGACGACTGGTCAGCACGGCGACATCGTGACCGCGTTCGCGCAGGTACTCGGCGAGGTCACGACACATCTCCTCGTAGCCGCCGAACGCCGCAGGCGGGAAGAAGTTCGTTACGAAGAGCAGTCTCACATTCGCCCCATCTGGCACGGCTGACTAAGGCGCCGAGCGACGACCGTCAACACGACCGAAGTAGGCGCGAGCGAGGGTCGAGGCAATCCCGCGATCCAGGGCCAGCGCCGGCGAATAGTAGAGTGCGCGCCAGAGTAGCGAACGCCCCTCCCGCGCGTCCCCTCTCGAGAACGCGTTCGCCGAGGCATGCCGGGCCGCCGCCGCCAGCCGCCGCCGCCGTTGCCGCCGCAAAGCGGAGAGCGAATCGGGCAGGTGGGAATAAGCCAGACTCAAAAAAGAGAGCGGATCCGGGCACTGCGGCGAGAACGCCCACCCACTGAGCAAACGCGCGAGAGCCGAGCCTCCATCTGCCGCCCAACCCGGGTCGGCGTGGACGGCGGCCTGCAGATCGGCGATTGCGTGTTGCACATCGCCGACGAGAAACCAGCGAGCGGCGCTGCGTGCGTGGACCAGGCCGTAGGCCCGGCCGCTCTGGCAAGCCCACTCTGGCGGAAGGTCGTCGCGCTCGAACACATTGCGGAGGACATCGAGGAGACCGCTCCGCATACGGCCGGCGTCCTGCGTCATCTGCGAGTCGTGTTGCCGGTACAGACTCACGACACGATCGCTCACCCCGATTCGACGGCCGGCCAGCGCAAGGCGCATCCACAGATCCCAATCCTCGCCCGCAACCAGCGCCTCATCGAACAACCCGACCTCATCGAGCGCCGCGCGCCGAACCAACAAGGCCGCGACGTGAAATGGGTTGCCGAGCAGCAACTCCGGGCCGTCCGCCGCGGGGCGACGCGACCCGCCAGGCAGCTCGCCCCCCGTGCCATCGATCCAACGACAATTCCCGGCGACGGCATCGTAGTCTGGCGATTCCCGCAGGAACGCGCCGAGCGTTTCCAGATGATCCGGCAACAGCAGATCGTCCGCGTCGAGAAACGCCACCGTCTCCCCCGTACTCCGAAGCAGCCCCGCATTCCGCGCCGCCGAGAGCCCGCGGTTCTCCTGGCGGATCAACGTCACGCGCGGGTCGACGTAGCGACCGGCGACCTCGGCTGAATCATCCGTCGATCCGTCGTCGACGACGACCACCTCGAGATCGCCGTCGGTCTGCGCGAGAGCACTCTCGATTGCGTGCGGAAGAAACTGCGCCTGATTGTGGGAAGCGACGATGATCGAATGGCACGGCATTCCGTCGATCACCGAGTCCCTGAGATCTCGATGGATGCGTGCAAATCCGCGACCCCTCGCGCTCCCGACTCGCTTTCCACGACAAATCCAATGGCTCGTTCGCGTCGGTCCAGGTAGTGGGTCAGCTCGGCCGGGGCGACATCGAGCGTGATGTCGTAGTTACCCTCGATCAGGTTCATATCGATTCGAAACGTAACCTCGGCCACTTCTCCGGCACGATAGCTCGGCGTCTCGATATTGAGGCGGTGGGTCGAGACATCGTAGGCCTCCTGTCCCGTGGCATTCCAGATCGAGAGCGTAAAGACCGGTGACCGCACGTCGTTGGCAAATCGGACCGCCATCCGAACCAATGCCGCGTCGCCGGAACGGACCACCCGAAGTGGGCGCCCCTCCTCATCGAGCAGCTCGGCTTCTTCGATCTCGCAATCGAAGCTCATCGCTCTTTTCGAAAGTCCGCCCTCCTCCGGGACCGGCGCGCGCGACGAACGAGCCGCCTCACGCACGGCATCGGAGTAGGCTACAATGGCGTCGACCGCCCTGCCTTCAAAGACCGACTTTCCTTCGTACAACACCAGCGCGCGGTCGCAGGTGCGTCGCACCGCATCGAGATTGTGCGACACCAGCACGAGCGACGTGCCGCCGGCGCGAAGGCTGCTCATCTTCTCCTGACATTTCTGCTGGAATGCCGTGTCTCCGACAGCCAGAACCTCATCGACCAGCAGGACCTCCGGCTCGACGTGTGCGGCGACGGCAAAACCGAGTCGAGCGTACATGCCGGACGAATAGCGTTTGACCGGCGTATCGAGGTAGTCGCCAATCCCCGCAAAGTCGACAATCTCGTCGAAACGCTCGCGGATCTCACGACGCCGCATGCCCAGAATGACGCCGTTGAGGAAGACGTTCTCGCGCCCGGTCAGATCCGGATGGAAGCCGGCGCCGAGCTCGATCAGGGCCGA
>JANQHZ010000917.1 GCA_028282445.1 Candidatus Binatia bacterium
AGTTCGTATCTCTTGATACGTCGAGCGTTTCGCGACGCAGCGATCGCGGATGCATGGCGATTTGCAGCCGGAGTCCATTTTTCGGCCGGACCTCTAGCCCGCAAGATTCGAAAATCTGAGACGACGCCGCCGAAACCCGTCGTCCCGGTAGGAGTTGCGACCGATCTTCGGGGTTCGACGGCAACGATACTTCGTCGATACTCAGGTCGAGACGCTTGCTGCAATGACTCCATCGATCCCGCACTTCCGCGGGCGCTTCCTCAACTCCGTGGAATGATCGAGGTCATTTGACAATGACGACATCCGAATCGCCCAAGATGATCTCGTGAGAGCGACGCTCGTTCGACTCTTGGCTCGTACGATCGCTCGACTCACCCAATCGCTCTGCGAGACTCCGAATCCACCGTTCGTCCGGGTGGACCCCGAGCACCAGTCGAGCCTCAATCTTGTATTCCCCGCGTTCTCGCGGTGAGGTCATCCACACCCCTATGCGAGCCTGTTGTCCCGGCAATACGTCCGCAGCAATCGGGGCGTCGATCGGGGCGCCGACGATCTCGCCGGAGTCGTCCAACCACGACAGTCGCAGGTGCACCCGCCGTTTTTTGTCCGGGACAGTCCCGACCCAAGCCGCCGCCCCATCGTTCTCGAGCGTCAAGCTCATCAGGCGCTCGCGACGAGGTCGCCACGATTGCGGCACTTCAATGATGATCTTACCCCGGATTTCTTCCCGAGTGCCGAGCTCGCCGGCCGGTGGGGGGACGCAGGGACTCTCGGCGACAGGCTTGACCTCATAGAGATAGTCTTTGCCGAAGCGTCCCGGAAAAACTGCCACCTCGCGTACTTGGTCGAGCTCTCTCCAGGCTTTCAAGCGAACCCCGACGTGCCCGTGCGCGACGATCCATCGCAAGTCTCGGCAACTCGCAAGCCACTCGAGTGCGCTGGACTCCGGCAAGGTCTCTGCGAGCCCGGCAACGAAATCATAGCCGGCCGGTATATGGCCCGTGTACCCGTTGAGCAACGGGAGCCAATGCGCCGTGCTGTCCTGCATTGCGATCGAGTCACGTAGCTTTCGCCACTTGGGTCTCCCTACCTCGAGGAGAGGTTCCCCTGCGCCGTAGCGGGCCAACCACTGATGAACCTCCGGTACCGCCGCTGCAGCAAACCCCTGCAGCCTCGTCTCGGCTCGAACCACCGGGGCCAGGATGGCCGCAATCGCACAGGCAAGGACCCCTCGCCGAACGACTGGGTGCGCCCGCATCCATGCATTCTCCAGCACGCACTTGACGGTAAATCCAACCATCACCGAGCATCCAAGGGACACCATGAAGGCAAACCGATTGTGGGCACGGAGGTGTTCAAAGCCGGGAATGAACATCGAGAGAAGTGCGTAGAGGCTCGGGATCGATTCGGAAATCGGTACCGGGCCACGCATCAAGAGCACCCCGAGCAGCACGAGAACCGCGCACGAACTCAGTCGTCGGGCTTCCCCTACACCACGGCTCACGAGCATCAGCGGAATTGCTAAGGCCGCCAACGCCAGACTGGCCGTACCGACCATCTTCGGCAGGAAAGCGAGATACGCGTGGAGCCAGATCCGCTCGAGCTCGGAACTCCAGTTGCTATCGAACGCCGTCAGCTCGGAGCGTCCTGCCGCCGCAAGGTACGGGAGAGACGGAGGGATGATGAGAATCAGTGCCACAATGGCCGCGACGACCAAAGCGCCGATCGAAGAACGGATGCATTGCACGCCGTCGACCAGCAAGGTTACCAGCAAGAAGATGGCTGCAATCAGGAACGCCTGGTAGCCGAGGTAGTAGGAACACAGCGTCTGGATTGCCAGCACCAGGCCCGCCGTCACCCCGTTGGAGAGTCGCTTGCCGGTCACCAACGCGTCGAGCGACAGCAGGATCAGGGGAAAATACTGCAGCTGAAGGAGATGGGGGCTTCCAACCCCTTCGGGCCATCGCCATGGGGCGAAAGCGAAGGCGAGGCCGGACGCGTATGCGGCTGCCTCGACACCGGTCCACCTGCGAACGAGCAAGTGCATGAACGTGCCGGAAAGCACGAAGGTCGATAGCAGCCAGACGTTGTAAGCCGTTACCGAGCCCGCAAGAAGAAGGGATGGGGCATAGAGCGGTAGTGCGCCTAGAAGGTGCTCGGAGAGGGCGAGGCTCGCGCCGGCCGGGTAGAAGATGTTTGCATCGAATAGGGCGCTCCACGAGAACGGGTCGCTTGCCAAAGCATGAACGTCCCAGGCGAGGATCCACCGCACCAGGAGCACGTCGATCATCAGACTCCCCATTGCTGTCAGGGGTGCGAAGACCTGCTCGTCTCCATCACGCACGATCTGCCAAGCCAGAGCAGCGGTGACTGCGCTATATACGGCTGGCGGGGCGAGTGTCTTGCGCCACGTCCAGATCCTCGCGGAGCTCGCCCAAAGCAACATCGAAGTTGAGGCGTGGCACGCGACTATCGATCAGTCAAGACAGACCCGGCCCGAACCATCTCGGAACTGCAGGATCTCGACCTCGTCGCCGGCAACCGCCGGAGACCTCGATCAGACGCCGCCGCTAGGCGTACCGATCGCGTACATCCCGGGCGGTCGCAATCGATGGAAACACTTCCATCGCGCACGGCTACTTGATAAGGCCTCCGGGTGTTCTCGACCCCGACACGCTGGGCGCTTCTCGGGATACTCGTCGCGTCGCTGTTCGCAGCTTACTGGACCTACAGCACCGAACGGCGCCGTCCCAATTTCGTGTTGATCGTTACCGACGACCAACACCCGGCGGCGATCGAGCATATGCCGAACACATTGCAGGAACTGGCGGCGCACGGCGTGCGTTTCGAGAACGCCTTCGCGACGACGCCGATCTGCGCTCCGAGCCGAGTATCGATCTTGACCGGTCAGTACCCGACCACCCACGGCGTCTTCGACAACGGGATACGCAACGCCGACGGCGACATGACTGGCGGTGCATTCGCCTTCGACGGCAACTCCAGTCTGGCGACCTGGATGCAAGACGCCGGCTACAAGACAGCCCTGCTCGGCAAGTACCTCAACCAGTACCAATTCATCACGCCGGAGGTTCCGCCCGGCTGGGACGACTGGCGCGTCTTCGCCGAAGACATCGAGGTGTTCTTCGACTATCACCTCAACGAGAACGGCCATCACGTGAAGTACGGCAACCAGGAGCAAGAGTACTCGACCGATGTACTCGCCCGACACGCCGTCGACTTCATCCAACGCCATTCCGACCAACCGTTCCTGCTGGTCTTCTCGCCGTTCGCTCCACACAGTCCGAGCGAGCCGGCCCCAAGACATCGCGGCTCCTTGCAGTCGCTACCAGAGTGGCGACCGCCGAGTTGGAACGAGAAAATCGGCTTCGGAAAGCCCGGGTGGATTCGCCTCGGAACCGCCAACTTCAAGGAAGCCGGGGTCGCCGCGCGAACTCGCAAACGAATCGAACAGATCGAGTCGCTGCTCGCCGTCGACGACGCGCTCGAGACGATCCTCACCGCGCTCGAAGACAACGGCATCGGCGACGATACGGTGGTGATCTTTACCACCGATCACGGCATCGGATGGGGCGAACACCGCTGGACCGGAAAGCAGCTCGCCTACGAGGAGTCGATCCGCGTCCCGTTGGTCGTCCGCTACCCGGCGCGCTGGCCTGAGCCCGGAGCTCTTGCGGAGTTGGCCCTCAACGTCGACATCGCTCCAACGATCCTGCAGCTCGCGGGTGCAAGCCCCGACGTCGAGCTCGACGGGCGGAGCCTGGTCGACCTGCTCGACGGTCGTGAGCAGCAATGGCGCGAACACGTCGTCCTACGGCACTTCCGCGGCGGCTTCCTTGTACCTCCGTGGGATACGATCCGCGATGCGCGCCACAAGCTCATCCGCACCGGCAGGTTCGTCGAGCTGTACGATCTCGAGCAAGACCCCTTCGAGCTGACCAACCTCGCCAAGGATTCATCCTACAAAGAGCTTCGCCACAGACTCACCACCCAGCTCGACGCACATCTCGATCGCCACCCCGTTCGACGTGCGCGAGAATAGCCACAGATGAACACAGATAAACACGGATCAGAGATCTCCAGCACGGGAACCCAACACGCCCATCTGCGTTGATCTGTGTTCATCTGTGGCTCGAGAAGTCCTTTCTCCCCTCCAAGACTACAAGGCGACAGCATGAAGACGACCCGACTCGGCCGCACAGGCCTCCGCGTCAGCCGAATTTGCCTGGGAACGATGAACTTCGGCCCCTACACCTCGCCCGAGGATTCATTCGCGATCATGGACCGCGCGCTGGAAGAAGGTGTGCAGTTCTTCGACACCGCCAACGTCTACGGGCGCAGTGTCGGCAAGGGAGCGACCGAGAGGATCGTCGGCGATTGGTTCGCGCAGGGAAGCGGCCGCAGAGAGCAGATCGTCCTCGCCACCAAAGTGTACGGCCAGATGGGCGATGGCCCGAACGACCGTCGTTTGAGCGCGCGCCACATCCGCCAAGCGTGTGAGGACAGCCTCAATAGACTGAAGACCGACTACATCGATCTCTACCAGATGCATCACATCGATCGCTCCACGCCGTGGGAGGAGATCTGGCAGGCGATGGAGCAGCTCATCCGCGAGGGTAAGATTCTCTACGTCGGTAGCAGCAACTTCGCCGCCTGGCACATCGTCAAAGCCAACGCGGCCGCGGCACGGCGCAACCTGCTCGGCATCGTCAGCGAACAGAGCATCTACCACCTCAACAACCGCACCGTCGAGCTCGAAGTGCTGCCGATGTGCCTGACAGAGGGAGTCGCGGTTCTTCCATGGAGCCCCCTCGCAGGCGGCCTCCTGGGTGGCATTCTGCGCAAACAATCCGAGGGCCGCCGCGCCACCGAGTTCATCCAATCGCGAGTCGAGAAACACCGCCGCCAACTCGAAGCCTACGAGAAGCTCTGCGACGAGATCGGAACACCTCCGGGCGAGGTTGCACTCGCCTGGGTGCTGCACAACTCCGCCGTAACCGCCCCCATCGTCGGCCCGCGCACCATGGAGCACTTCGAATCCGCCCTCCGCGCCGAAGAGGTCGCCCTCGATCAATCGACGCTCGACAAGCTCGACGAGATCTTCCCCGGCCCCGGCGGAACGGCGCCCGAGGCTTATGCGTGGTGAGCTGACGACGACGAAGGAGCCAAGGGTTTCTTGCCACAGATGAAAACAGATGAACTCAGATAGGGGTTCTGGGGCTCATGCCCGAGCTTGTTGACGTGTGTTGATCTGTGGATAAGCCAACCATTCGCTCCACCGGTCGCGGTTCTATCGCGATATCAGCGGCTGCAAGGCAAAGTGGATGGCGCGCAAGTTGGTGTACTCGTTGGCGAGTAAGTCGCTAGGGTCGGCATGCTCGAAATACGACTCGAAGCTTCCGCGACGGACCGACGATAACGGCTGGATACCGCCCGCCGAGAATAGCATCTCATCGCCTGAGAGATCGTAAAGACGCACGTGGAGGGAGAGAGCTCCCGTCCACCCTTGGTATTCGCCGCCGTAGCCGGCGGAATAACCGTCCCAGCGGATCTGCCCCTTTCCGAACGGCGCCGTGACGGCAACGATCGCTGCCGTCAGGACTCCGTCGCACCCGAGAACACGATGGACCTCGTCCAGTTCCCGCCGCTGTATCAGGCGATACCGGTCTTCGTCGCGGCGCCCGGTATGCGGATTATAGAAACCACCCTCCTCGGCGCGCACGCGTCGCCGAACTTCCTCGAGTGCCTCGCCCGGGGCGACCTCGAACCCGGCGCGGCGAAGTTGCTCTTCCATCTGCCCCTCAAAGGACTGTCGGCGGCTCTCGACATCGTCGATCCGGACATTGATCCGGAGTGGTTCGAGGCAGACCTTATGTATGCGCTGGTGGATCGTCTCGATCGGTACCGATAGCTTCGGGGAATACGGGATCATCCGCATGCAAGCCACGAAGGTCGTCGAAACCGCCAGGATAGCGATGGTATGGCGACCGCGTCGTTTCATTCTCCCTGCAGGATAGTCGCGTGAATAGCACCGGAGCAACTTCGCCAGATCTCCACCGGCATAAAGCATGCTTGCCTTCGCCGAGAGTTCCGGTTTATCCAAACCATATGCTCCAAGCGGCGCGATCGATCTGCGCGCTGGCGTTGGGTCTTCTCACGGTCGGCTGCCAAAGCTACGAAGTCGCCCCGATCACAAGCTCGGACTTTCAACCGGAAGAAGACGAGCGTCGGCTGTGGGAATGGGCCGACGCCTACCACCAACATCTCGCCTCACACGGGCTTCTGATCGACGACCCGCCGGCGCAAGCCGTAGTCGACGAGGTTGCGGAGCGGGTGTGCCAATCGTTCGACGGTAAGGGCATCGAGGTGCGCGCACACATCGTGCGGGACCCGTTTCTCAACGCCGCGGCCGTAGCGGACGGCAATCTCTATCTTCACAGCGGAATCCTCTCCAGGCTCACCAACAAGCATCAGCTGGCCACCCTGCTAGGGCACGAGATCGCGCACTACGTCCATCGCCACAGCTTTAGGGAGTATCGCATCGAGGAGAATCGCAGCGACATGTACCAAGCGGCTATGATCGTATTGGCGCTCGCCGCAGCCGGCTTCGCCGGTACTCCGAGCGCAGCCCACCTGATTCTGGACCTCGCGGGATCGATCGAGGAGAGCGTCGTAGGCGTTCAGGTCTCAGGGTATTCACGCGAGCTCGAACGCGAAGCCGACCGCATCGCATTCGATGCGATGCGGGACAGCGGGTACGACGCCCTCGAGTCAGTCGAGTTGTTCGAGGCACTCCAGGAGGAGGAATCCACGAGAATCAAAGAGCCCTACTTCTTCGGCAGCCACCCCGCCCTCAGCGAACGGATCTCTACCATGCGCGAGTTGCTCGACACCGCCGGCTTTGAGAATGTCGAGCGTGAGCGAGAGCCGGCGTTCGATCAACAGTTCAACGAGGCGATTGCGAACGTGCGATTAATCAACGTAGGGCTCAATCTCCAGCTCGGACGAGTCGACACGGCTCGGCGAGATATCGAGCGCTACCTCAGAGCCGCCCCCGACTGTCCGCGAGGACTCTTCGCACTCGGTGAGTACCACCGTCGCTACGATCGCGACTCGTCAGCAAAACAACGTGCGCTCGCAGCGTATCGAGCCGCACTGCGGTCGGATTCGGAATATGGGCCAGCCTTCCGCGAGGTTGGATTGATCCAGGTGTACGACGACGACTGTAGTTCGGCAGTCGCGAACTTGACGCGCTATGTCGAGCTCGAGCCGACGGCACAGGATCGACCGATCATCGAGGCTTACATCGACGACTGCGGGGGAAAACAATGAAAACGGCAACCCTGTTCGCACTGACCGCGCTACTGGCCATCGGCGGAAAGGCACCGGCCGACGACTTCGACCCCTTCTCCATGTCGAAAGAGTATTTCGCCGCCTCAGTGCGGACCATCGCACTTGCGCCACTCATCTTCCCCGCCGGCACCGAGAATCAAGAGAAAGTTGGCGCCATCTTGGAGGCGGCGATCCGCGTCCGACTCGAAGAAATGCGTTACACTGTCGTCCCGTCCCAAATATTCGGTCGGCAGTGGGTCGACTTCTCGACCAAGCTCGGCGGCGTGTACGACCCGGTCACCGGCGAGACCAGAGACGAAGTGTGGAAGACCGCCTATGAGTACACGACCCGAGCGCTACGCGATTCCCACGACGTCGACGCAGTCGCCTACCCCGCGGTGACGGTCGCCGCCCTGAGCGTAATCTCACCGTTGGATCTCGCCTACAGCGCCGCGAACAATGAGGGACTGCGTTGGAAAGGCATGCAACTCCCGGTTCACCTCTACAATCGGCCGCAACTGGTGCTCGGCAACCACCTCGCTATCCGTATCATCGATCTCAACGGCGAGCGGATGTATGGCGTCAGATATCCTATCGAGGTGACGGTCACCTTCGTCGCCGGCAGCTACGAGGAGAAGCCACAGAGCGAGCGATTCAAGAACCCCACCTGGATCAACAAGGCCGCCAAACGAATCACCCGCTACCTGCCCAAAGTCGACCGATAGAGCTCGAGAAACCAAAGACACAACCCCACGCATCGCAGCATCCCATGTGCCCCGAGTGCCCCCCCCGAAACCTATCTGAGTTGATCTGCGTTCATCTGTGGCTAGGGGAACCCCTCACCCCACCGCCGGCTCCAGCACCAAACCCGACAGACCGCGCACGTTGCTCGAGTGCATGCGCTCGATGCCGTCGCGTGGGACTTCGTAGTCGGGAAAGCGCTTGAGCAACTCCTCGATCGCGATGCGTGACTCGAGTCGTGCGAGCGATGCACCGAGACAGAAGTGGCGGCCGTGGCCGAAGCCGAGGTGGAGGTCGATCTTGCGGCGTACGTCGTAGCGATCCGGGTCGGCGAACTGGCGCTCGTCGCGGCCGCTGGC
>JANQHZ010000931.1 GCA_028282445.1 Candidatus Binatia bacterium
TTGCTCGCACTGCATCGATCCGGAATGCGTCGCGCAATGCGCCGGCATCGATCGATGCGATCTCGTGGCCGAGTGGTACGGAGTCGTGCGCGACGCCGACACTGCCGCTCCCATTGCCGGTGCGGTGATCACGCTCAACGGCGTCACCACCGTCAGCGCGGCCGACGGCAGTTATCGAGCTCGCGCCGAACGGCCGGAGATCTGCACCGGTTTGGATTATCTGTACGAGTTTTCGGTGACTGCTCCCGGTTACACGTCGCTGGTCGAGCAGCTCTACCGAGTTCCTTTTCCGACCGAGAGCGAGAGGTCCGTCGAGCTCGCACCCGTTTCGCAAGTTGGCACGTCGGCTCTCGGTGTGCTGCACGGCGGACCGCCGATGGTGGTCGGACGAATCTTTTGATTTACCAAGCGGCGCGTGGGCGCCAGGAGGCAAGATGATGAAGTCGAGGACCGAGTGGTTACGAATGGCGACCGTCGTCGGGGCGCTTTGCCTTGGACTGGCGGCTTGCGGGGACGACGACGATGACGGTGGAGACCCTACGCCGGTAGCGACGGTGACGGTTACCGTTGGCCCGGGAACGCCTACCCACACCCCTTCGCATCCCGTGGCGACGCCGACTCGTACGCCGATCGAGGGCGCGGCGGTACGCGGAGTGCTGGTGGTTGATGCCAGCGTGCGCGCCGGCGAGAGCGATGCTCTTGCGGGCGCTCCGGAATTGACCTTCGCCGGGTCGCGATTCGATCGGTCGCTGTCTTTTGCCGATTGGTCGTTGGAATGCGACGGAGGCAGCGTGGGATCGGCGAGCGGCACGACCGACGAAGACGGTCGTTTCGAGATTGGCGACGTTCCGCCGGGAGATTGCACACTGTTGGTCACCAAGACGGTGGCCGGAAACCTGATGTCGTTCGCGGTTCCCTTCACCGTCGGCGACGACGGCGCCGCGGTGGAAGCCGAGGTGTCGTGGGGACAGGTGCGGGTCACTTCGGTCTACAGTCTGGAAGGTCGCGAGTTCCGCAAGGTTTCGGTCGGTCATCGCTCGTTCGTGGTGGTCAGCGACGGACGGGTGGTCGAGATTGCCGACTACTCACGCCGCCTGGTCGACTCGGACGATGACGGTTTCCTCGAGGTCGCGGGCTGCGGCGAGGCCGTTTGGCAGTGTCCGGACTTTGGCGATTGCGGCGCCGACCGGGTGTGCTCGTGCACGGCGAGCTGTCCGTTCTGCGACGACTGCGGGCCGCCGGTGTGCGTCGTGCCGGGGCCCTATAACCCATACTCGTGCAACGAAGACGGCAGCTGCGCGCAGCCGGGCGATCGTTGCGTTTGCGCTCCGACCGCGCCGGCAACCGCCGACTGCACACAGCAGGTTTGCGTACCGTCGTGCGAGCCGGTCGAGATCGAGAGCATTCGAGTCTACGGCCAGGAGGAGCTGGTGGCCGGCCAGCAGGCATCGTTCGGCGCTTCCGCGGTGATGTCGGACGGAGCCCATGTGGACATCACCGGACTTGCCGATTGGGAGTCCTCGGACGACGAGGTGCTCGAGATCGGCGCCTGGGGCGCAGCGCGCGGACTCACGGTCGGCAACGCCGACGTGACCGCCGGGCTCGACGGCATCGTCAGCGAGCCGATCTCGGTCGGCGTCGTCGCGCGGCCGACCTTGCGCGCGATCTACATCCAAAACTTCGACTGTTACCCGCGGCCTTTCTTTGGCCCAGGGCCTTTTCCCGAGCCCTTCCCCGAGCCGTGGCTGGTCGACTTCGCGCCGCCGCCGTGTACCGACGTCATCGAGGTCGGTACGACGCGCCAGTACCAGGCGATGGGCGAGTTCGCCAACGGCTACTACGAGGACATCACCGACGAAGTCGCGTGGAGCGCGACACCCAGCTCGGTCGGAACGATCGAGGCAGGTCTATTCTCCGGCAGCGGCGCCGGAACGGCGACGATCTCGGCGAGTCTCGGCGACATCGAGAGCGATACTCGCGAAATCCAGGTGGTCACCGAGCGCAGCGTCGCCGACATCAGCATCTATCCGGAGTCGCAGTACTATCTCGACTTCCCGGTGGTGGCCGACATCGAGCCCTGCTTCGATTTCATCTGCCCTGGGCAGTTGACGGTCCTGGTCGACGACGAGCTGCAGTTCCGCGCCACCGCGCGCTACGACATCGGCGGCTGGGAAGACGTGACCGACCAGGTCGACTGGAGCACCGACGTTGCCGGCGTGTTGCAATACGACGACGGCGGTTCGTTCGACGCGGTCGGCGAGGGGCAGACGTCGGTGCGCGCCACCTTGGGCGAGGTCGAAAGCCATCCGTACGGCATCCGCGTCGTCGCCGAGGCGACCCTGCAGGGGCTCGAGGTATACCAGGAGGGTGCGAATGCCGGCGACCGCGTCATCGAGGCGGGTGGCGAGGCCTACTTCCACGCCCAGGGGTACTACGACGTCGGCTTCGGGCGAGATGCGACCGACGACGTGGACTGGCAGACCAGCGACGAGAGCGTCGCTCGCTTCGACCAGCCCGGCGTGTTGCTCGGGCTGGCCGCCGGTTCGGTGGCTGTGTGGGCCGAGCTCGATGGTGTCCGCAGCCGGACGCTTTACATGGAAGTGTTCGAGCAGACCGACATCGAGTTCTGCGACGTGGAAAACGTCAACCGCGGTACCTGGACCGACGGTTTCAACCGGGTCTATCTGGAGTCGGACTGCGCGGACTACAGCCAGCCCGACATCGTCCAGATCCGCTTCACGGTGACGGAAACCGAGCGGCCGGGCGGGATCTTCGATCCATGCCTCGACCTCTACGCCTTCCGCGTCGACAACGGCGTCGAGACCTTCGTGCGGACCATCCGCGAGGAAGGTTGCGGCGAGCCCTTCCTCGCCGCCGGGGCGCCGGAGTTCGACGACGCTCAGCTGCGCTACCAGCTGCAAGCGTTCTGGGACCTCAAAGACGACGGCGGTAGCGCGGTCGCGGCCGGCACCTACCGGATCAAGGGACGCTTCTACCTTTATTATGATCCGGTGGTCACGATCGACATTCAGGTCGACTGAGCTTTCGTCCGCTGGGCGAAATTCCGGGGGCCGCGGGACATTTCCCGCGGCCCCTTTGCTTTTTGATCGAGCCGGGCCCGGGTGGTAGCTTTGCACCGATTCCGCGAGTAGCGTTGCGATCGGCAGCAAAGCGCAGGTACTCCGCATCGTTTGTGTTGGATGAACTCTCGAACCCTCGGCGATCTCGCGTGGCCTCGAGTCGCGCTCTTCCTGGCCTTTCTGGTGACCCTGGTATTGGGCAGCCGACCGGTGCGGGCCCAATGCCTGGGTGATTGCGACGGCGACGGGACGGTCTCGATCAACGAGCTGATCACCGCGGTCAACATCGCTCTCGGCAGTCGCAGCATCGAAGACTGCCGCAATGCCGACGGCGACGGCGACGGCAGCATCGGCATCAACGAGCTGGTCCGCGCGGTCAACAATGCCGCGGGCGGCTGCGATATCGTGGCGCCGACGCCGACCAGCAGCGCAACCGCGACGCCGAGTGCGACGGCGACGCCGACCGGGCCGACGCCGACACCGACCGAGCCTCTGCCGCCGCAGGTTACGCTGTTCGCGCTGGCCGCCGCCGATGACAGTCTAGTGCTGCCGACCGTGGTCGAAGACGGCGTTCCGGTCTACGAGCTGCCGTTTGGACGCTTTTTCCGCATCATCGTCGAAGCGAGGCCGGGTGCGTCGCTGATTCCGCCGGGACGCGACACCTTTCGCCCGTCGGGCGCACCGCCCTTCCAGATCCAGGCCAATCGGCCGCTCGGCAACGGCAGCGCGGCGGTCTGCGACGGGGACGATCCGCTCCCCGGCGGGGTGCCGGCCATCGACCCGCCATCGTTCGAGTCGACTGAAATGGTCGAAGACGCGCTCAACGACTTCGGCTGCCGCTTTCCCAATGGGGCGCCGAGCCCATCGCCGGCTGGGCGCGGGTGCAACGCGCAGGAAGCGTGCTTGCGCTTCGAGGACGGAACCTTTGGGTGCGAGAGCGCCAATGCGACGGTGCAATACTGCTCACGCGTGATCTCCGAGGTCGAGGAGTTCCCCGAAGGCGACACCCTGCTGTCGGTGCGGATTCTCGAGACCGAGGTCAATGGCCGCGACACTCTCGTCAGTCCGATCGAGCAGATCATCGTCCGTATCACACCGCCGTTCCCAGGCTGACGACGCCTGACACCTGATCCGCGCCAGCGCCCCGCCGACCGGTCGACGCATCCTCCTTCGCCCAGGCTCCGGACGACAGGTCGCGTCGCCCCTACGGGGTGACGAAGCCGTGTGCCGGAGACCGTAATCGTGTAGGGGCGAGGCATGCCTCGCCCGCCCGCACCAGCGCCACCCCGACCGGTCGACGCATCCTCCTTCGCCGAGGCTGCGGAGGATGTTCGCGCTAGCGCGGAAGCGCGGTCGACAGCGCTCTGGCGATACCGGGCACGAAGCGGGGGCGCAGTAGGCGACCGTCGTACGACCGCAGGCGCGCATCGTTTTCGCGCAGGCAGGTCTGCACGACTTGTCTCGGCGAGAACGACAGATCGAGAGCGTCCTGTACG
>JANQHZ010000951.1 GCA_028282445.1 Candidatus Binatia bacterium
GGCGAGGTGGGCACAGCGGGCACGCAGGTGCGCGACGATCACCTGCAGGTCAGCGAGCGAACGCGCGAGCCGGTCGATGCGGCTGACCACCAGCGTCTCGCCGGGGTGAATGAAGTCGAGCTCGAACCGGCCGTACGGATTGATATGGCGGTAGATCGGCGAGCTCCTCCCGCCTGTGACGACGACCCTGCCCAGGCCCACCCGGTCACCTTTGGTTTCTGAAGATGGCCAAAAATGCACCTTCGTGCCGGTAGCGCCCTCATTAGCTGGCGCAGGCCATAACCCCATAACCCACCGCATAACCTGTTTCATCAGGGACAACCCGGGGTCCGAACCATCCGCACGGCAGCTCGCCAGGAAGGACCCGCACTGCCCTCGCGCTCCGCGCGCCTCGGCTCACACCTGAGCTCGGGCAAGCCAGAAGCCGACGTCGCCGCCTCGGTCCTCGGGCCAATTCGACGTGGGTCTTTTTTCTGGGCGTTCTGCGCGCATGAGAATTGGCCTGAACGGACGGTCGCGGCTCGGAGGGTGCCAGGGATTTCACCCCCCTGTACCCCTCATCGTGATCCGCTCGGCGTCGTCGACGTCACGTGTCGCAAACTGGACGAGCGCAGCTTCCGCCACGGTGGTGAAGACCTCGCCGATGCGCTGCGCGGCTTCCGGCACCTGTAACCGCCCAAAGAGCCTGAGCTGCGTAGCAAACCCAGCTGCCAATCCAGCCCACCAGAAAAAAAATTCCGGCCAGCGGCAAAATCTCTCTGCGTGAGAAGGAAGAACGGTCCCCATAGTCAGGGCTCGGAGAGATTCTACCCGCTCTGTAGGACATGGCCTCGTGCGCTGTGGATCGTGTCCCACCGCATTCTCTAATCCCGCAGGACACAACCGAGCGAAGAGCACCCCGTGTCACGCGACATGGAAAAGTGCCCCCTCGGCGACACGAGGAAGTGCCCCCGCGTCGGCTAGCTGAGGAAAGCCGGAATGACCGAGGAAGGAATGTCGGCAAGCCCTTCGTGGAACGACCCACGGGGGGAGGTGATGAAGACGCCGGACGACGTGTCGGCGATGGTGCGGCTGAGAGCGTGCGGATGGGGCATCAAGCGGATCGCCCGCGAGCTAGGCTGCAGCCATCACACGGTGAAGCACTATGTGGCGGCGGGCGGGCCGCTGCCGTTCCAGGCGCCCAAGCGAGCGAAGGCGCTCGACGGCCAGGAGGATTGGCTGGGCGAGCGGTTTCTGCGCCATCGCGGCAATGCCGACGTGGTGCGCCAGGACCTGATCGCCGAGACGGGCATCGCCGTCAGCCTGAGGACGCTGCAACGGGCGGTGCAGCCCTACCGGCAGGCACTGAAGGCCGAGGCCTTGGCGACCGTCCGGTTCGAGACGCCGCCGGGCCGTCAGCTTCAGATCGACTTCGGCGAACGCCTCGTCGAGATCGACGGCGCACGCGTGAAGGCGTTCGTGTTCGTTGCGACGCTCGGGCATTCTCGGCGGTGCCATGTTCGGGCGTTCCGCGACGAGCGCCAGGAGAGTTGGTTCTCTGGCCTCGAGAGCGCGTTCACGACCTTCGGCGGCGTGCCGGAGGAGGTGCTGATGGATAATCCACGCGCCCTCGTCATACGCCACGATGCGGCGAGCAGGCAGGTCACGTTCAACGACAAGCTGCTTGCGTTCGCCAAGCATTGGGGCTTCGCGCCCCGGGCCTGTGCACCGTATCGCGCGCGGACCAAAGGCAAGACGGAGAACGGCGTCGGCTACGTGAAGAAGAACGCCATTGCCGGGCACAGCTTCGCGAGCTGGGAGGCGTTCGAGGCGCATCTCGCCAGGTGGGAGCGTGACGTCGCCAATGAGCGCGTGCACGGCACGACCGGCGAGGCGCCGATCGACCGCTTCGAGCGTGACGAGGCGCACCGTTTGCAGCCGCTCAGAGGACGGCCGGCGTTTGGAACCTTGCGTGAGCTGACCCGCGTCGTCGGCAAGGACTGCGCGGTCGAGGTCGACACCAACAGCTACTCCGTACCTTGGCGGCTGATTGGCGAGCGGGTCGCGGTGACGGTCGCGGCCGGCGAGGTGCGGATACGGCATGGATCAGCGGAGGTTGCGGTCCATCGCCAAGCGCCAGGCCGCCGCCAGCGTATCGTCGATCGCGCCCATCTCGACGGGGTCGCCGGCCGCGACGGACCCGTGAGCCGGCAGGCCGAGGGGCTGTCGATCGATCCGCTTCCCGTACCGGCGCTGCTGAGACCGCTTGCCGAGTACGAGGTCGCCGCGGGAGGGCGCTTCTAGATGCCGCGCGCGAAGAAGGCGCCCGACGTTCCGGCTGACCGGCTCGACGAGATGCTGATGCGGCTCAAGCTCTCCGGCATCCGCGATCAGCTCGACAGCCTGCTCGACGAGGCGGCACGCGCGAGCCTATCGACGCGCGAGACGCTGACGCTGCTGTGCGAGCGCGAGATCGCGCGCAAGGACCATCGGCGGATCGAGATGGCCTTGAAGCTTGCGCACTTCCCGGCAGTCAAGGAGCTCGCCGGCTTCGACTTCGAGGCGCAGCCCTCGGTCGATCCCAAGCAGATCCGGGACCTGGCCGCGTCGCGCTGGATCGCCCATGGCGAGAACGTGCTGCTGCTGGGGCCGCCCGGCGTCGGCAAGACGCACCTCGCCATCGCGCTCGGACGCGAAGCGATCCTCGCCGGCTACTCGGTGCAGTTCACGACCGCCATGGCGCTGGGCGCCGGGCTTGCCAAGGCGAAGGCCGACAGGCGCCTCGACGAGAAGCTGCTGGCGTTGTCGAAGCCGAAGCTGCTGATCGTCGACGAACTCGGCTACCTGCCGCTGGAGCCCGATGCGGCGCACCTGTTCTTCCAGCTCGTCAGTCGGCGCTACGAGGCCGGCGCCATGCTGATCACCTCGAACCGGAGCGTGGCCGAGTGGGGGACCGTGTTCGCCGATCCGGTCGTGGCGACGGCCATCCTCGACCGGTTGCTCCATCACAGCCACGTCCTGACCATCCGCGGCGACAGCTACAGGCTGCGCGCCAAACGCAGGAGCGGCCTCATCACGCCGCCCGCCGGTGACCGCGCTCCGGTCGGCGCCGCCTCCCTCCACGCCGTCACCGCCGACCACCAACCGAACCCATGAACCACCGCGAGGGGGCACTTCTTCATGACGCAAGGGGGGCAGTTCCGGATGTCGTTTGACAGGTGGGCTTGAGCAGGGCGCCAAACAGCATGGACCGCTTTCGAGCAGCATCTTGGATGCCAATACGACGAGACTCGCCGTGATTTGAGATCAACAGCCTACCGTCACGAGAGGACTCCATCCGACAGGGCTCCCGACCGGCCGAGCGGGCCCAGACCGGTCAGGAACCGGCACTAGCGAACGCGCCGGTTGAAGCGCGCGAGCTGGTCCGGCGTGCCCTCGATTTCCTAGTCCTGAGACGTC
>JANQHZ010000954.1 GCA_028282445.1 Candidatus Binatia bacterium
GTGGTCTCCAGTTGATAGAGGGCCTGCAGCCCAGTCTCCCGAGCTTTTCGACGCGATCCCATGAGTCAGTGGCAGGGCACCCGCGCCGCATCACGCCGCCAGGTGGATGGAGCCGACATGGCTGGCCGTCCGCTCACAACGTCGGGCAGCAGCGAAAACGAGAGATCCATTTGCAGCCTGACTTGCTTGTTCGACGGGACACTAGTCCTCGCCGCGCACGGTGCGGATGAGGTTGGCCATTTCGAGCGCGGTCTCGGCCGCCTCCTTCCCCTTGTTGCCGTGCTGCCCACCGGCGCGGGCGAGTCCCTGCTCGACCGTATTCGGCGTCAGCACGCCGAGAGCAATCGGCAGTCCGTGACGCACCATGATCTTGCCCGCCTCATTGACGACGAAGTCCGAAATGAAATCGAAGTGTGCGGTCTCGCCGCGAATCACGGCGCCGAGGCATACGATCGCATCGAAGCGACCCGAGCGAGCGAAGTGCTCGGTAATCAGCGGGATCTCGAAAGCGCCCGGCACGCGCGCGATCTCGATCGTCTCGTCGTTGACACCTCGCTCGGCAAGAGTCTCGACCGCACCCTGTAGCAGCTTCTCGGTCACGACCTCGTTGAAGCGCGCGCACACGATCGCGATACGCAGGTCCTTTCCTTCGAGATTCTTGTCGTAGGTCGTTGTCATGACGGGATCCCCGTTTCCAAGCCGCTCAGCTCTCGTTCTCTTCGAGTCCAGAGAACATATGTCCCAGCTTCTCCTGCTTGGTGCGCAGATAGCGTACGTTCTCGGGGTGCGGTGCCACCTCGATCGCAATGCGTTCGGTGACGTCGATCCCGTAAGCCCTCAGACTCTCGATCTTCTTCGGGTTGTTGGTGATCAGCCGAATCCGGTGCGCGCCCAGATCCCGCAGCATCTGCGCCCCGATGCCGTAGTCGCGGCTATCGTCCTTGAAGCCCAGCTCGAGGTTGGCTTCGACGGTGTCGCGACCGCGATCCTGCAGGGCGTAGGCGCGCAGCTTGTTGGCGAGACCGATCCCACGCCCCTCTTGGTGAAGATACACCAGGACTCCCTGGGCTTCGTTGTGGATCATCTCGAGCGCCTGGTCGAGCTGCTCCCCGCAGTCACAGCGCTTCGATCCAAACACGTCGCCGGTCAGGCATTGCGAGTGGATTCGCACCAGCACCTCATCCTGCGGAGAAATCTCCCCCTTGACGAGCGCAACGTGCTCGAACGGATCGACGTCGTTGCGATAGACTACGGCGCGAAAGCTCCCGATGCCGGAAACCTCGACCTCCCGTTCGGCGATCTTGTGGACCAGCGATTCGGTACGCAGCCGATACTGCACCAGCTCCGAGATCTCGAGGATGGTGAGCGACAACTCTTCGGACAGACGCTGCAACGTCTCCGGCGACGCGAGACTACCGTCATCCTCGAGGATGGCGCACACCGCCGCCGAGGCCTCCAGACCGGCCAGCCGGGTCAAGTCGATGGACGCCTCGGTAAGTCCAGCTCTCACGAGGACGCCACCTTTGCGGCTCGCGACCGTGATGATGTGGCCCGGCATGACAATACTGTCCGGACATGCGTCCTCGGCCACCGCCACGCTGATCGTCCGGGCCCGATCGTGGGCAGAGATACCGGTGGTTACCCCATCCGAGGCCTCGATC
>JANQHZ010000333.1 GCA_028282445.1 Candidatus Binatia bacterium
GCGCTTGCCAACGATTCCCTGGACAGCGCCCAGGAAGAGCTGGAAGCGGTCGCCGACGCCAGCTCGCCCGCCGTGCAAAAGTGCTGGGCCGACCTGCACCACAAGCGGGGCGAAGCCGAACGCGCCTGGCAGGCGCTGCGGCCGCTCGTCTAGCGTTCATCAGCGGTTCCAATCGCTTCGCCGTATCGAGCGCGGCAAGCCGGACCCGATCTCAGCCGGCGCTCTGCAGATATTCGTGTAGGCGCCTCAGTCCGGCGACGTCGTGCAGGTCTTCTTCAAAGTTCGGCACCGTCGCGACCGGCATGCTCGTTCCCAGCTGACCCCGAAAGTCCTCGATGCGAAGCTGATCGCCGCGCGCCTGGGTCTCGTAGCGCAGGAAATTTTCGACCAGGCGCCGCCGAACCGATTTGGTCGGGATTGCTCGCTTCAGAATGCCGTCGATCTGCCCCTCGTCCTCGATGCCGAGCTCGGCTGCCAACTCGTTCTGTACCCGATTGAACACGACCCCACGCAGCTGAATCGAGTGCTCCTCCACCTTCGATCGAAAGTACTCGGCCTCAGACAATACTTGCTCTTCCGGCGTCGCCACCAAGATGAATGCGCTGCGCTTCGAGCGCAGCAGGCGCTCGACTCGTTTGACCCGGGTCTCCCAACCTTCGAAGAGCTCGCTCATCGCACCGAAGAACTCGGACACCTCGGCGAGCGCGGATACCCCGGTGGCGTCCTCGAGCCGACGCAGCAACGTCCCCGCGGTTCGATTGACGACCCGCAGTCCGGACCATCCGGCCGACACGTAGGGGCGGACGAACCACTTCATCACCCGGCGGTTCAAGAAATTTCCCAGGCGGCTCGGTGCGTCGAGAAAGTCGAGAGCATGGTGGGTCGGCGGGGTGTCGACCACGATCAGATCGTAGTCCCCGCTGTCGTTGAGCTGCGAGAGCTGCTCGATCGCCATGTACTCCTGAGAGCCGGCAAAGGTTCCGGAGAGATTCTGGTAGAACGCGTTGTCGAAGATCTGGTCGCGAACTTCTTCCGAAGCGGCGTAGCGTTCGACCAAGGCGTCCCACGCGCCTTTCTGGTCCAACATCATCGCCGACAGGCTGCCGCTGTCGGAACCCAGCTTGACCACCGTGGGCTCGTTTCCGAGCTCCTTGATGCCGAGCGAGTCCGCCAGTCTCTTGGCAGGATCGATGGTCAGCACGATCGAACGCCGGCCCGAAGCCGCGCCGAGTAGCCCGATGGAAGCGGCCGTGGTCGTCTTGCCGACTCCGCCGCTACCCGAACAAACGACGACGTCGTGGGTGGCGACGACATCGGCGATCGTCCTGCGGCCACGCGTCGTCACTTGCCGCCCTCGAGCGATTCGACCAGCTGCAGCAGCTGCGGATGGCCGAACTCTTCGGCGAAGACGAACGGCAGCTCTACCCGCGGCAACTCGATCTGCTTGGCCAACTGACGCAGGTAACGCTTATTGAGACGACTCCACCCGGACTCCTCGAGGGCGCGCGCGGCGACGTCGAACATCAACTGCCGGATATCGGACTGCCGGCTGTTGCGGCCAGCTTCCATCAACGCCTCGATATCGGACTTGCGGAACTGCTCGCTGTGCAGCCGGTTGACGAACAGAACCCCAAGCGGCATCTCGAGCTCGTCGCGCACCCGCTCGGCCATGGTCACCGTCTCGTTGACCGGCATCTCCTCGGCGGTCGTCACCAAGTGAATGGCCGTCCGCTTGGGATTGGTCAGCAACTGCACCACCCTGTCGGCTTCGCGCCTGACCAGACCGGCGCCGAAGGCGTCGCGCGCCGCGCGCGGCATGCGCAGATACTGCAATCCGTGACCCGTCGCCGGTGCGTCGACGATCACCAGATCCCACTTCTTCTCGCCTCCCGGCCGCTCGAGCTCCGCTTCATAGAAGATCTTGCCGATCGTCATGAGCTCCTTGAGACCGGACGCAGCGGCCACGAAGTACTGGTAGAGATCGCTCTTGATCACCGCTTGCAGGAATCTGCGCACCGGCACGATCATTCCGAGGTACTCGGCAAGCGCCGCCGATCCCTCGATCCCCATGACCGAAACACCGTCCACGACCGGGCCCGCCACTCCCGGCTCGGCCGGATCGACACCGAGCAACTGGGCCGCTCGCGAGACGCCGTCGACCTCGCACAACAGCACCTTCTTGCCCGCCTGCGCCGCTGAGATCGCGAGCGAACAGGCGACGGTCGTCTTGCCGACCCCGCCCTTGCCGATGACGAAAACGAGCTGGCGATCGAAGAGCTTCACGGGTGCGGCTCGATCAGACGCCGCCTTCGAACGCGCGAAACGCCAGACAGACGTTCGTGCCGCCGAACCCGAAAGAGTTCGATAGCGCGGCACGGACCCGCTGCGCACGCGCCTGGTTGGGGACGTAGTCGAGGTCGCACTCGGGATCGGGCTCGTCGTAATTGATGGTTGGTGGAACCACCTGATTGGCGAGGGTCAGCGCGATGTAGACCGCCTCGATACCACCGGCTCCACCCAACAGATGTCCGGTCATCGACTTGGTCGAGCTCACCGCCAGCGACTCCGCATGCCCGCCGAAGACGTGCTTGATGGCGATCGTTTCATTGACGTCGTTGTACGGCGTCGAGGTGCCGTGCGCGTTGATGTGGTCTACTTCGTCCGGCGACATCCCGGCGTCCTGCATGGCCTGTCGCATGCAATCCGCCGCACCCCGGTGCTCGGGCGCCGGGGAGGTGATGTGATACGCATCGGCATTGGCGCCGTAACCGACCAACTCCGCGTAGATCTTCGCGCCACGCGCGCGGGCGCTGTCGAGCGATTCGAGAATCACGACGCCGGCCCCCTCGCCCATCACAAACCCGTCGCGATGCTTTTCGAAGGGCCGACTGGCCCGCTCGGGCTCATCGTTGCGCGTCGACAGGGCGCGCATCACGGCGAATCCACCGATGCCGAGCGGCGTCACCGCCGCCTCCGCTCCGCCGGCGATGACCATGTCCTGGCGCCCGGCCGCGATGAGACGATAGGCCTCTCCGATTCCATGCCCGCCCGAGGCGCACGCACTGGCCGGGGCGTAGTTCGGCCCCCGGCACCCGAAGCGAATGGCCACCAGTCCAGGCGCCATGTTCCCGATCAGCCGCGGTATGAAGAACGGCGAAACGCGCTTCAGCGAGTTGGTCCGGTGATACGTCGCGGTGACCTCTTCGAGCGTGTTGATTCCCCCTAGGCCAACGCCGATCACCACTCCGACGCGATCGGCGTTCTCGTCGGAAACCTCGAACCCCGAGTCGTCCATCGCCATCTGCGCCGCCGCAACCGTCATCTGAGCGAAACGATCGACCTTCTTGATCTCCTTCTTCTCGAAGAAATCGGCGGGGTCGAAATCGCCTACTTCTCCGGCGATCTGCACCGGATGCTCGGAAGTATCGAAGCAGGTGATCGGCCCGATCCCGGAGCGGCCGGCGGTGAGGGCATCCCAATTCGCAGCCGTTCCGACACCAACCGGGCTGACGATGCCGAGCCCGGAGACGACTACCCGGCATTCCGAAGGGGACATTCGAGTTCGAATACGCGACCCCCTGTGGAGGGTCAAGCCGACGTGCACCGCCCCGGGCAATCCCGGGGCGCGTGTACCTATTGCCCCACCTGCCCGGCAAAGGTACGCTACAGGCGCTGTGGACAGTGAACCTGACCCTGCCGGAGACGGCAGCGACATCGAACCAACGACGGCTCGGAGCCGGGCACCCGCATCGCGCGGGAGGTGAATGGAAGCACTCGCCTATTTGCTGCTCGTCCTAGCCTGCCTCGCCCTCTCGGCGTTCTTTTCCGGCAGCGAGACCGCGCTGCTGCGCATGCGGCGCGATGAGCTCCAACAGGACGTAAAGGACGCGCACAGCCCGGGAGCGCTCGCCACGCGCGACCTGCTGAAGTCGACCTCACGCCTGCTGGTGACGATTCTGCTCGGCAACAACGTCGCCAACATCTTGGGCGCGTCGGTCGCCTCCGCACTCGCCGTTTCGATCCTGGGACCGCGGTGGGGCATCGCCATCGCCACCGTCGTAATGACGGTGACGGTGTTCATCGCCTGCGAGGTACTCCCCAAGGCGATCGCGGCCAATCATCCCAAGCGCATCGCCTACCTGGTCGCTCTGCCGCTCTATCTCTTTCACCAGATGTTGCGGCCGCTCCACCTTCTGTACGATCGCCTGATCGAGCCGATGGTCAAGAAGTTCGCAGGCGGCGCCGACTCGGCGGCCCTGCGCGACCGCGAGGAGCTGCTGCGCCTCGCCCGCGAGACCGCCGACGAGGCCACCGCCGCCGACAGCAGTCCGATCGGGATCATCGGCTCGGCGGCGCGCGCCGCCGAGATGACCGTCGAGGACATCCTGATCCCGCGACCGGAGATCGTTGCATTTCCGGTCGACACACCCGCGAGCCGGCTGCTCGACGACCTGCTTCGCGAAGGCTACACGCGCGTCCCGGTTTACGAGACCGACATCGACAAGGTCCTCGGCGTCGCCCACCTGAAGGACATCATCCGAGCCGTTCGCAGCGGCCAGGAGACCGAGCTGCATCGCATCGTCAAACCCACCCTCAAGGTTCCGGAGCGCAAGCCGATCCTGGATCTGCTCAACGAGATGCAACGACTATTCGTGCACCTGGCGATCGTGCAGGACGAGTTCGGCGTGACTCGCGGCATCGTCACTCAGGAGGACATTCTCGAAGAGCTCGTCGGCGAGATCCGCGACGAGTTCGACCGACACGAGCTCGAGAGCATCCGAGAGGTATCCGACGGGCGTTACCAGGCGTTGGCTCAGGTGAAGGTCCTCGACTTCAACCGAGAGACTGGAGAACAGCTCGAAACCGAATCGGGCGACACTCTGGCCGGAATCGTCTTCAACACGCTCGGGCGAGTACCTCGCCGAGGCGAATCGGTTCGCCTGCCGGGATATGAGATCGTCGTAACCGACCTGACCCGCAATCGCGTGAACCAGGTCCAGGTCCTAACCCGGCCGACCGCCGACGCAGCTGCGGGTAATCAGATCGCTCCCCACTGAGATGCAGCCGAGCTCCCGCCAAGCCCCGCCGGCGCTGGCGAGACCCAAAGCACGGTCGGGTAGCTCTAGAAGAGATCGCGGCCGGTTCACCGCGGCCGCACTCGTCGCAATGGTCGCGGTGGGCCTCGCCTGCTGCAAGAATGATCCGGGCGTGGCCGACCGGACCTTCGTTTTGTTCGTCAGCGACACCACGAGAGTCGACGCCGTATCGGCGTACGGCGAGGCCCAAAAGACAACGCCGAACTTCGATCGACTGGCTGCGGAGGGAGTGTTGTACCGCCGGGCCTATTCGAACGCGCCGTGGACCCTTCCCTCGCACGCGACCATGTTCACCGGGCTCTTGCCAAGCGAGCACTCTGTCGGAATGACGCGCACCCGGGCCGGCGACTCGCTCGAGTTCTTGGCCGAGCGCCTGAAGCAGGCCGGATTTCAGACCCTCGGTTTCAGCGAGAACGACTGGATCTCCGAGCGATTCAACCTCGTCCAGGGTTTCGATCACTTTCGGACCATGGGCAAGATGAGTGCACATCGGTTTGCGAGCGAGCTCGACTCACTCATGGAGCTCCGTCAACCGAACATTCCTGCTTTCATCTTTATCAACGTCATGAACGCCCATGGACCATTTCGGTACTGGCGTCGCAATCCCTTCCTTGAGCGAGATTTAGACTCCGAACGCGCAGTAGAAGCCATCACCACGATCGAGCGGCGCGGCATGTGCTCTGCGACCGAGCTGGGAGCTGAGTATGAGATCTTGCGCCAAGTCTACCTGCATGGAGTCCATCGCGCCGACGCCAAACTGGGCGTCGTCCTCGAACGTGTGGCGCGTGAGCATCCAAGAACCGTCGTGACCATCGCGACCTCGGACCACGGTCACCACTTTGGCGAAAGGCGGCTCACGGGTCACCAGTACAGTGTCCGTGAGGAACTCGTACGAGTACCGCTCGTCGTTCACGGCCTTCCCGGAGTCCGCCCTACGACCGTCGATGCACCGGTCCAGCTCGCTGACCTCGCGCCCTCGATCCTGAGCTGGGCCAACGCACAGGACCTGCCGTACACCGTCGGCCAACCCCTCCCGCTCGAAAGTCGAGGACTTTCGCGCCGCCCAGTGATCGCCGAGTACGCCGACACCACCGTCAGCATCAGCGGCGACAAGTCAGGATTCTTGAAGTTCTTGGGCCACGTGCGATCAGCCTGCGGCCCCGAACACCGCGTCTTCGGGGATATGCGTGCGTTTGTCCGTTACCCATACAAGCTCATCTCCTTCGAACGCTACCCCAGCGAGCTCTACGACCTCAGTAACGACCCCTGGTCGCGGCGGGATCTCGCCTCGGACAAACCCAAGCTCGTTGCAGAGCTCGAGGCAGAGATGGCCGAGCACCTCTCGGCTCTGCAGCCACCGCCGGACGATTCGTCGGTTCCGATCGAGACCGTGCCGCCGGAAACGATCGAGCGACTGCGCAACCTCGGATACGACGTCGGTACCTGACGAACGCGTTCGACTCGATGCGCACGGCTCCGCTGCGCGAGCAGCGCCGGTCGGTGACGGCAGTTCCATTTGACACCAGAGCTTCGCCAAGGGAAGTTCCGTGGGCGGAGTCGAGAGTGAGTCCTCGTCGAACCGGTGGCGTCGAGCCACGATCGATCCGCTCCGGCCAGCGGAAGCAACTTCGATACGATGAACACCGCGAAGGTTCTCTTGATCGTGGCTGCCGCAATCGTCGGCTTCGGACTCCGATCGTTCAACGTCGACTGGGGATTGCCAACCTACTGGGTCCCCGACGAGTACGGCGCAATCAAGCGCTCGGAGTCGGTCTGGCAGTCGACCTTGGATCGCTACTCGTGTTCTGCGGAGGTTGAGGCCGGCGACCAACCTACCCTCGAGCAAAATTGGAACCGCTTCGTCTACCCACACCTCCACTACTACACGCTCATTGCAGTGGGCAGATTGAGCGGACAGCAGGATCCCGCTCGAGTCGAGCCGCACCCTGAAAGTCGTCGCCGCGCGCGCGACGTGGAGAATGCCAAACGCCGTCGTGCCGTACTGGCGGGACGTTGGGTCTCGGTCGTGCTCAGCACCGCAACCATCCTCACCACGGCCGCGATCGCTTTCGCACTCTACGGGCCGCGAAGCGCGGTCGTCGCGGCGGCGCTGCTGGCCGTCACACCCTACCACGTGGTCTATGCTCACATCGTCAACGTCGATACGGCCGCCGTTTTCTGGGGGACGGTGAGCATGACCTTTGCAGCACTGGCGATGACGCGCCGATCGATCTGGCTGTCGATCGGAGCGGGTTTCTTCAGCGGACTCTCCGCCGCCGCTAAGTACCCGGGGATTCTCGCCCTCACCCCCTTGCTCGTATCCGTGCCCTATTTGCAATGGACCACGCTGGCCGCGGCCGAGCGCCGCACGACTCAACTCGTGTCGAGCGCGGGAAGCATCGCCGTTCGCTGGGTCGGAGCCGCAGCAGCAGCCGTCGTCGCATTCGCCCTGGGGTGCCCCCTTTGCGCGTCCGACCCGATCACCTGGTGGCGGAACGTCCAGCTCAGTCAAGCGATGCACGCGGGGTTCTTCAACCTGGGATACCTTCCGCCCGAATCGGCTCTCCTGGAGAT
>JANQHZ010000359.1 GCA_028282445.1 Candidatus Binatia bacterium
GCCGGCCGCCGTGCTCAGGTCGATGTCGACTACCGGAGCCGCCGGTTCACTGCGCTTCTTCGCCATTCCTCCACCTCAACTCCACCACTGCAGGCCTGATAGCAGAGTGGGGACTGGGTAGTCGAGCGGAGGCGGACGTCCAGCTCAGGTCAGGTGGATTCTAACTAGGCAACCCGTCGCATTGGAATGGGCTGTCGATGATCTCGTCACTGCGTTGCCCCCCCTTTGGAAAAGGGGGGGCGGGGGGATTTTGAGATCGCTCCCTTTCGATAAATCCCCCTCAGTCCCCTTTTTTCAAAGGGGGAGGTCAATCGCGAAGCGGTTTCGATCACTCCGAAGCGGGGCGTCTAGAGGCAGAGTGCTTCTTCGATTTCGGCAGGGTCCAGCCGGGTGCCGATGTAGAACTCGCCAAACTCGCCGTAGATCGCGCTCGCAGGGTCGAAGCGCATGTCGTAGACCACGTCGCGGATACTCTTGAGATCGTGCGAAAACAGGGTGACGCCCCATTCCCAGTCGTCGAGTCCGGTACAGCTCGTGATCAGCTGCTGGACTCGTCCGGCGAATGCCCGTCCCGCCTTGGCATGACCGCCCATCAGGCGCTTGCGCTCGCTGAACTCGAGCGAGTACCAGTTGTCCTTCTCGCCGCGACGTTTGGCCATCGGGTAGAAGCAAATCACGTCCATGTCCGCGGGGAGCTGCGGATGCACGCGTGCTTCGGCGTACTTCTCGATGCGTTCGCGAAAGCGTTCCATTCCCTGGCCGAACTCGGGCGAAGCGGGGTCGACTTTCTGATCTTCGATCAGCTGCTTGGCCCATTCGCTCGGACCGCTCATGTACTCGCTCACCTCGGACATCGATAGGAACGAGTACACCGGCTGAAGGCAGGAGCCGAAGGCGGTCGACGTGATCTGTTGGCCGAGCCGTTGGATGCGCTTCAGGTCGGGGTGTACAGCCATGATGCCGAGGTCGGACTTGGCTACGCCGGCGAGAGCGACGAACTGCATTCCCTCCTCAGTACAGCACTGGGTGAGGGCGTTTCGGAACTCCTCGATCGCCCCTTTTCGGGCGTCGTCCGCCATCCCGAGCCATCGGGTGCGGTCGATGCGGTAGTACTGGTGCAGAACCGGCCATCCGACTTTCTCTTGGTTGTCGCTCATTGCCATTCCCCGATTTGGTGAACCCTCAGACTAGCGCACGCCGGCCGACTCACCAAGGTGGCCCGGCCACGGGTGGCCCTGCCACGGGTTTTGCAACGCGTCGACGGCGGCACTAGTATGCCCTCTGGCGAGACGGACTCATGGCCGAGCAGACAGCAGAGCAGCCGCGCGTGCGGCCGGCGCCGGCGTTCCTCGCCGACGGCGAGATCCACGGGCCGCACGGCCATACCTACTCGCAGTCCCTACTGGTGCTGTGCACTGGTGTTGCGATCGGGTTCATGAACGCGAGCATGAACTACCTGTTCTCACGCTCGCTGCCGAGCTCGATCTATTGGATGGTGTCGACGCTGATCTTCTCCGGAGTGACGCTGACGATGTGGATGATGGTGTTTCCACGCTTTTCCGGCCTCTCGAAGGTCGCTCGGTGGGCGGCTCAATGGTCCGTCGCGATCGTCGCCTTCTCCTTGTTGTCGCTGGTGTTGGCGGAAGCCCACTACTCGGTTTTCGGTCTCGGCAAAGGATCGATTTTGTTTCCCTACGCCGGCGAGGATCTGACCGTCACCGTGCCCGCCGAAACGGTGCGGCGTTCGCCTTGGTTGTTCGCTCTAGTGCCGATCTTGCCGACCGCCGTGATTTGCACGATCGGCTTCAACCAATCGTGGTGGCGGATCTTCGAGCTCCAGGAGAGGCAGGAGGAGCTTCGCGATCTCGCGCTCGCGGCGCAACTCGCGGCGTTGCGCGCGCAACTCAACCCGCACTTTCTGTTCAATAGCTTGAACTCGATCGCGGAGCTGGTGCGCAGCGATCCGGAACGAGCCGAAGAGTGTATCGAGCGGCTCGCCGAGATTTTGCGCTACGTGTTGAAGCGTACCCAGATCGACCTGGTGCCGCTGTCGGACGAGCTGCGCATCGCGCAGTCCTACCTCGACATCGAGAGGGCGCGATTCGGCGAATCGCTGCGCGTCGAGACCCGAGTCGAAGAGGGAGCGCGCACGGTGATGTTGCCCGGACTGATCCTCCAACCGTTGGTGGAGAACGCCGTCAAGCACGGTATTTCGCAGAAGGTCGGCGGCGGGTCGATCACCATCGAGGCCGGTATCGACAACGGCGACCTGCGACTGCTGGTGAGCGATACGGGCGTTGGGATGAACGTGAGCTCGACGCCGTTCGATCGCGGCGTTGGGCTGCGCAATTTGCGCGAACGTCTCACCCGTCGGTACGGAGCCGGCTACGAGCCGTTGATCGAGAGTCGACTCGGCGAGGGCACTTCGGTGACCGTCAGGGTCCCGCGCGAAGTGACGACGTGAGCGCAACGGTTCGGGTCGTAGTCGTCGACGATGAGAAGCTCGCCCGCGCTCGTCTCGGTAGGCTCCTGAAGAAAGAGGACGGCGTCGAGCTGGTCGGCGAGGCGTCCGACGGTCGCAGCGCTGTCGAATTGATCGAGCGCGAGAAGCCGGATCTCGCTTTGCTCGACGTCCAGATGCCGGAGATGGACGGCTTCGCGGTGCTGGAGGCCCTGGCGCATTCACCGCAAGTCGTTTTCGCGACTGCTCACGATGCGTACGCAATCAAGGCGTTCGAGGTTCACGCGATCGACTACCTCCTCAAGCCGGTTTCCGCCGAGCGATTGCGCGAAGCATTGCGGCGCGTGCGCGAGCGATTGGACTCGGAGCCGGCTCCCGACTGGAGCAAAATCGTCAGCAGCTTCCGGGCAGAGCAGCGCCGCTTTCCCGAGCAGATCCCGGTTCACAAGGGAAAGCAGATTCTGTTGTTGCCGGTCGACGAAATCTACTGGTTCGAAGTCGAGTACAGACTGGTTTACGCACACACCGCGTCGGACCGCTTCATGACCAACTTCACCCTCAAGGAGCTCGAGGAAAAACTCGACCCCGAGGTCTTCTTTCGCGCTCACAAGTCGCGCATCGTAAACCTGCGCTTCGTTCAGTCGATCGTTCCGTGGTTCGGTGGCCGCTTCAAGTTGATGATGCGCGACCAGGCCGCAACCGAGCTCGAGCTGAGCCGCGCGCAGGCCCGCGTGCTGCGTCGCCGCATGCAGTGGTAAGGCCGCAGCCTCGCGACCGAGCTCTCGCGGCAAAGATGCGACGCGCAATCCAACCTCGCCGCGTGTGCGGGCAGGGCGCCTCGGAGAGGTTTGACGCAACCTGGCAAAGCGCATAAGTTCAAGCGTCGTCAAGAGGAATTACTCACGTGCGTCGAAGCCTGTCGGCTTCCCCACCGTCGGGAAGCTCATTGCGGGAAACCCCGCGCCCATTTTTGAAGTCCCGCGCTGCCGCCCTCGGCCTGCGTATTTTGGTGTTGGTGGGGCTTTTTGCTGCGTCGGCGCCGGCGACCACCGTGACCCTGCCGGGCGATGCGAACTGCGACGCGGTGATCAACGCTGCCGATTTCGATGCATTGCTGCGGGAGATCTTCGCCGCCGAGGGACTTTGCCCCGACGCCGACGCCAACATCGACGGCTTCGTCACCGCTGCGGACGTGCCGGCGCTGCTCGAGGTTTTGCCCGAGCTGCCGACACCGCGTCCGACGCCGACGGTGACCGAAACGGCGACTCCGGCCGAATCGACGCCGACTCCCCAGGG
>JANQHZ010001102.1 GCA_028282445.1 Candidatus Binatia bacterium
GAGTCCGGCGAGTGACGCCGCTCGACGGCGCGCGGACGCCCGGTGGTCCCGGCGGTGTAGACCAGGACGTTGTATCCCCCGCCGAGGTAGGCAGCATCCGGCTCCGCGTCCGACTCCGCATCGAGCACTGCTTCGTAAGAAACCCCCAACTCGGGCGTGCCCGTTCCGGTCACCCAGATCGACTCCGGGGCCAGCAGTCCCTCGTCGACGGCCTGCTCCAGCTCGGGCAACAGCGAGGGAGCGACGAGCGCGATCCGAGCTGCCGAATCGGCGAGCATGTAGGAAATCTCGGGAGCCTTGAGTCGGTACCCAACCGGCACCAGAAGGCCACCAATCTTGCCGAGGGCATTGAGCAACTCGATCCAGGTGAGGCCGTTCGGTAGCACCGCCGCCACCGTATCGCCTGGCCCGACTCCGGCCTTGCGCAGCGCGCGAGACAAACGATTGACCCGTGCGTTGAGCAACCCGTAGCTAGAACCATCATCGCCGACGATCAGCGCCGTCTTGTCGGGGAATCGCTCGGCGTGGCGAGCCAGCCCAACCCGATCGCTGTCAACGGCCATCGGCGCTACCCGTTCGCCGCGGTCGACGCCGCCCCCAAGAGAGCCACCTGCGGCTCCAGCACCAGGCGAACCGGCACGCCGGCGAGCAGCTCCGCGAACGGCCCCTGCCCTGCAAAGTCCTTTCGGAATCGATCGCGGTTCAACACCGGCAACAACTTCGGCACCACGCCGCCCGCAAGATAGACGCCGCCGGTCGCCATCACCGACAGAGCCAAGTCGCCGGCTCGCGCCGCCAGAATTGCGAAGAATAACTCGATCGTCTTGGCGCTAGCCTCGCACGAGCCGGCCACCGCGGCAGCTCCGATCACCGGCCCGGCATCCGCCGACGCGACTCGATCGCTTACATCGCGGGAGACCGGGATCTTCAACTCCGTAGAGACGAACTCCAGCACCTCACCCAACCCCATGCCCGACACCACTCGCTCGTAGGACACACTCGCATGTCGGCGCTGCATGAAGCGCAGTAGCCCGAGCTGCTCGTCGTTGCGCGGCGCGAACCCAACATGGCCGCCCTCGGTGGCATACGGGCGGTACTCCCGCCCAGTCCAAAACAGGATCGACTGCCCCAGCCCAGTACCGGCCGCCAGCACGGCGCAGTTCTTCTCGGGCACCGAAGTCCCCGGGTTCAGGGTCTCGAACGAATCCTCGCCGAGAGTGAGAACTCCGGCTGCCGCCGCCTCGAGGTCGTTCAGCAGAAACACCGGGCATCCGCCCAACTGCCTCGCAATCGATTCGCCCGAAATCAGCCACGGCAGATTGGTCGTCTTGATAGCACCGTCACGAACCGGGCCGGCGCCGGCCACCCCGGCCGCATCGACCCGAGCATCGCCCAAGAAGTCGGCGAGAACCTCTTCGAGACCGGCATGAGCGGCGCTTTCGTAGCGCCGATCTCGAACCAGCTCGAGCCCCGTTCCAAGCTCGAACAGCCCGACATCGGTCTTGGTGCCGCCAACGTCGGCGGCAACCACGGTCTTGCGAGCGCTCATTTCTTCGACTCCATACCGATCAGCAAAGTAGCGACTCCATGCGTTCGGTCTTTTACGGTGCAGACCCGCGTGCCCTTCTTCTGTCCGGCCCGCACCGACGTCAGCTCAAAACCCGAATCGACCAGACGCGCGTGCGCCGCTTCGATGTCTCCGACCTTATACGCGATTCCCCATAGGTTGTCGGGGCTGTCGCCGTCGCCGCCCGCATCGATGCGGCCGCCGATCTCGACAGTGACGCCGCCGACGCGGAAGAACACCAGCCGCAAACCGCGATCCGAAAACTCGCGATCGAGTGCCAGGCGAAGCCCGAACAGGTCGCCGTAGATCCGGTTGGTCGCGTCGACATCCCCGGACATGACAACGACGTGATCCACGCCCACGACCGCGCGGTCGATGTCGGTGGTCAGCCGAGCCTCCTCCAAAGGCGGTGACAAGTGCTGGATCGCAAACGTCAAAACCCCGCGAGTCCTATCGGTCGGCAGCATGACGGTCCGCCACTGCCGCTGCGCCTCACTCGCCGCGTCGTGACCGCCGCCGTCTTCGGGCATTCCTACCTCCACGCCCGCTTTCCAAAGTCGGTCGGCGAACCAATCGGCATCGTCGGTACCGAATGCCAGCGCAGCCAGTCCCTCGCCCTGCTGCTCGAGTCGATGCCGTAGCAAGTCGCCGACCGGTCCTTCGCCGTCCGGACTCAACAGCTCGACGTAGCTGTTGTCGAGAGGGAACAACGCGTTCGCCGTGCCCTGCCCGGGATGGGTCCCGCGCCAGGCCGGCGATCGACCGAACAAGCTCGTGTAATCCTCGACGGCGCTAGAGAGGTCGGCAACGCCGATCACGACGTGGTCGAGCGACTTGATCTCGCCGCTGCTCATCGCCGTACTTCCGCTCGGTAGGGGGGAACGCCACTTTCTGCGAGCGCATATTGGTCGTGCGCCACCAGCAAGCGAATCCCCGCGTCGGTGTTCAGCGACCGCAGATAGCGTCGAAGCTCGCCGAGACGCTCGCCCGACTCGGGCACGACCAAGGCACTGTAG
>JANQHZ010000383.1 GCA_028282445.1 Candidatus Binatia bacterium
AGGCCGCTCCCAGAAGGCTCGTGATCCAGCGCTTCGGCGGGCTCCGGCGCGATGTCGGCCAAGGTGACGCCCTGAAGGAACAGCAGGACATAGCCCTTGAGCGACTCCCAGAGCAGATCGGTTCCGCAGAGGTCGGCCACCGTTTGAGGGCGATTGCTTGCCTTGGCCCCCGGCAACTCCGGCTCGTCGAAGGCTTGCAGCGCCTCGAACACGGTCATCCGATGGGCCGGGCGGGCGAGATAGTAGGCCTCGCCAAGCTCTTCCCTGCTCTCTACGAGACCGGCCGCGCGCAATTGCGAGATCAGCGCTTCCATCTCGGGGACCGAGAGTTCGAGCTGACCGGCCAGCCTCGGCCCGCTGCAAGGCTCTTCACGGCTGAAAGCGACAAGTCTGACGAGGCACTCGACAGCCAGATAGGCATTTCGGCTGATAATCACGGCAAGGTCACCTTCCCATCCAGTCCCGTCGAGCTACTGCTCATTTCACACTGGGTTAGTATCGATTCGAAACTAATTCCTTGTCAAGATCGTTTCGGATCGATACTATTTTTTGCCGAAGGGAGCGCTCGATGGATAACCGCAGCATTGCACAGTCCATCGCCCAGCTGGCGCGCATGAGCGCCGGCGACGGCCATGTTTGCGGGCTCACGCCGGCGCAGTGGAATACACTGCGCTTCTTTGCACGTGCCAATCGCTTCTCCCGCACCGTCTCGGCCTTTGCCGAGTTTCACGCGACGACGCGCGGCACCGCCTCGCAGACCGTCAAGGGCCTAGTGTCGGAGGGATACCTGACCCGCAGCCCTTCGGACCTGGACGGACGCAGCGTGCGTTTTGATTTGACGGACAAGGGACGCAGCGCGCTCGACCACGACCCCCTCGATGCTCTGTCCGAAGCGATCGGCAAGCTTGCGCCCGACGTTCGCAATCAGCTCGAGACTAGCGTCAAGCGCCTGACGGAAGAGGTGGCGCGCACGCGCGGCAAGCCGTCCTTCGGGAGCTGCCGCTTCTGCTGTCATCTGGCCTGCGCGCTTCGCAAGTCCGGTGGCGAACCGAGCTATGCCTGCGACCTCCTGGAACAGCCGCTGGCCGCGAACGACTTGGACGACCTCTGCGTCAACTTCGAGACGGCGCCATCGAACGCAACCGCGCGCTCGCGTCGTGGCGGAGGACCGTCATGAACCTGGAGGTCCCGAGCGGCGCCAGCATCGTCGACGGTGAGATCACGGTCGACGCCGAGCTTCTGGCATCCAAGCTCGGCCTCTCCAGCGAGACCCTCAAACAAGAGATGCGCCGCGGCCTCGTCTACAGCACAGTGGAGCGAGGCGAAGAGGAAGACGCCGGCAACACCCGCCTCACCTTCCGCTATCGCGCCACGGTCTGGCGCGTGGTGATCGAGCCCGACGGAAAGCTGGTCGACGATCCCGTCCCGAGATCGCCCGTTTCGGCGACTTAAAGAGACGTCGTCTCCACGGCAAAAAAGTCATCCAGCGCCTTGGCGAGTTG
>JANQHZ010000386.1 GCA_028282445.1 Candidatus Binatia bacterium
GCAGCGCTTCACTCGCGCTGCACCCTGGACACGGATGGGATGACGCCCGACTCCAGAATGGCGTCGGCAACGCTGGTCGCCAGCAGGCGATTCCCGTACGGCGTCAGATGGCCGAAGATGCCGCCGAAGAGGTCGCGGTACACTCGACTTACCGGAGCGCTTTTGATCTCCCGAAGGAACGTATCCTCATTGTCCACGAACACAGCGGCACCACCTTCAAGGATACGACGCAGTGGCTCGACTGGAAGCCCGGGGTATTGCACCGCGATCAGTGGGATTCCCCTCTCCGAGAGCATGCGCTGGAGAATTCGGTAGTTGACCGTCGTCTTCGGGTTGTGTCGAGCGCCGACCAACTCCCGGTAGCGACGGTGCCAATAGTCGCCTTCGCCGTAGTCGCCACGCTGATAGTGGAGAACCGTCAGCTGCCCGATCGCGCCGGTCGTAGCGAAGCGCAGGTCACCTTCGAACCCACCATCGGCAAGGGGCGTGAGAAGCGTCTCCGCATCGTCGAGATCGCCTTGGTACAGCATCGCCCCGGCCGCCATGAGGTTGAACATCGTCGTGCCCGGCACGTCGATTTGCGGGAGTCCGTCACGGCGCGCGATTCTCGCGACCTCATCGCTCTCCGGCACGGCAGCGTCATCGGCTACGGCATCCGCTCGTCCGCCGGTCAACGTTGCATGGAGCAACCGCGCGAGCTTGACGACGCGCAGCGACCCGCCCGATCTGGCCGCTTCGAACAACGGGTCACTCAAGGGGCCGTCGTTGATGCCCATCATCGTCACCACCAGGTCGGGACGTTGCCGGTCGAGAAGATCGGGCAGCTCGGCGACGATCAGATCGGTGGTGGTGGCCGGGACTCCCCGATTGATGACGGCGAATCGATCTTCGCCGGCGCGCTCGTTCAGGATTCGCTGGAGTTGAGCGGGATAGCTCTTCCTTCCTTGCACCGCGAGATCGGCGGTCGTCGACTCACCGAGACACAGCACCCGATACGAGTCGTTGGACATGGCCGTGATCGGCGGCGGCGCCTCCCGGCGTGCAAGCAGGAACGCCCAGCCCCCCAGTCGCAAGCCGATCTCGAGCAAGAGGATCGCGAGGCCAAGCCCGAACACGACCAGCGCCGTCAATCTCGCGAGTGGCAGAATTCGCTTCATCAGAACCGACTGGTGGCGAACGGTCTGCAACCTCGAAGAGGCGATCGTCCAATCCGCTGCACCGTACACTGACCCGCCCGGGCGCCGCGTTCAACGCCTGCGATCAATCGCGATCCAGCATGTTCGCCACGGCTTGCACCTCCGCCCATCGACTCGTCAATTCGGCGCGGACCGTCCCTTGCGGCTTGATCGGGCGCAATCTGCGACCGTTCACCTGCCGCACTGAACCACAGGGCGCGTACGGATTGCCCTAAACAGGGCCAGGTCGGTAGATTGGCAAGATCGAGAGAATCGCCTCGATCTCTACAGAGCAACAAAGGTCGTCCACCACCGCGCGACCTGCACGAACCTTGGGGGTAAAATGCCGAACATCTGGAGCTCACGACGACATGACTTCTCGACCCTGGTCTCCATCGGCCTCGTCGCACTGAGCTTGGGACTGCCGGCCTGCGGCGGTGACGACGACGACGGAAGCCAGCCGACCGAGCCGGTGGATACGCGAGCGGCAACCGGCCATCCGAATTTTGCCAGCCCGCATGCCAACCCAATCGCGATTGTACCGGACGGCTCCCGGGTCTACGTAGCGAACACCCCAGCCGATACCGTCGACGTGATCGATGCCCGCACAGACGAGGTCGTCGCGCGCGTCCAGGTAGGCATCGACCCCGTCGCCATCGCGGTCCGGCCGGATGGACGCGAAGTGTGGGTCGCCAACCATGTCTCGGACTCGGTCAACGTCATCGATTCCGCGCCGGACAGCCCGACTTACCATCGCGTCATCGGGTCGATCCAGGCCTTCGATTCCGCTACGCGATCCACACGCTTCGACGAACCGGTCGGCGTCGCCTTCGCCGACGACAGCAAGGCCTACGTTGCGCTCTCCTCGGAGAACCTCATCGCCATCGTCGACGTCGAAAGCCGCAGGGTGACCGGGCATCTCGAGATCACCGCGCAAGATCCGCGCGCGATCGCCGTCAGCGGCGAGCGACTCTACGTCGTGCCGTTCGAGTCGGGCAACCAGACCCAGCTGTCCGGCTGCATTGGACCGATCGACGGCGAGCAGTGTACCTTCGATGCGCTCACCCACATCGTCATCGACAACAACGTACTCTCGCTCGGCTATGATGCCGACATCGTGCGGGACCCACGCATACCCGACCGCGACCTCTTCGTCTTCGACACCGCGACCGATTCGCTGGTCGAAACCGTATCGACCGTCGGCACGTTGCTGTACGGCATCGCCGCCGACCCCAACGGCAAGGTATTCGTCACCCAGACCGAAGCGCGCAACGATGCCAACGGTCGCGCCGGGACCCTCAAGCAAACTCTCGACGATCTCGAGAACCGCGCCTTCCTGAACCAGATCGCGGTTGTCGACTGCAGCGAAGCAACCTGCGCATCGCCGACCCGTATCGACCTCGAGCCCCTGCCACCGGTGAACCCGGCACCCGGCGAGGCCCTCGCGACGCCATTCGGCATCCGAATAAGCGACGACGATTCGACCCTGGTCGTCACCGCCGCCGGTTCCAACAAGCTGTTCACCGTGGACGCCGCGAGCGGCGAAGTACTCGGCCGCGCCGACGTCGAGTGGACGCCGCGCGGCGTCGCCCTTCTATCCGCGCAGGACGGTGCGCCCGATCGCGCGTGGGTTTTGAACGCCGTCGCCGACTCAGTATCGGTGGTGGACGTATCCGACCCTGAGAGCCCCATCGTCGAAACGACGATCTCGCTCGAAGATCCTACCGACCCCGAGATCAAGCTCGGGCGTTTCGCCTTCAACAACGCCGAAGCTTCCAGCACCGGAACCTTCTCGTGCGAGAGCTGTCACCCAGACGGCCACACCGATCAGCTGCTCTGGGTGTTGGGCGGGCCGCAGTGCGAAGTACCGGGCTGCACACAGATCCCGGTCCGCAGCACGATGCCGGTGCGCGGGTTGCGCGACACCGAGCCCTACCACTGGGACGGCGTACCCGGCGATCCCTACGGCGGGATCAGCGGACAGTTTCCGGATCGAGAAGTGCCACCCAACTGCACCGACGAGATCAGCTGCATCCGCCACCTCCTCGACGGTGGGCTCGCCTCCACGATGTGCGATCAGACCGACTGCCCGACCAACGAGACCGGTCAGAGCGGTCTCTTGGGCGAAGACGAACGCGCCGCCATGGGAGTCTTCCTTCTCACCATTCCCTACCCCCCCGGCCGCGAGCGGCCGATCGACGACAAGGTCACCGACCTCGCGCACGAGGGCTTCGACGACTTCTTCGTCAACGAGGGACGGTCTACCTGCGGCAACTTTCTCTGCCACAAGATGCCCTTCTGGAACGGCACGAACACCTCGAGCGGCGGTCTCGACGCGCCGACCTTTCGCGGCATCCCGGACCGCTGGCTGCAAACGCCGCAGGGACGCCCCAACGTCATCGACGTCCTGCTGCTGACACACCCGGTCAACACGATGGTGCCCTTCGACGAGGACAAAGGCTTCGACGAGCTCTCGATTTGGACGACCGGCTTCGGAACGCCCGAGTTGCCGTCTTTCAACCGTTTCGGCGGCTTTGGACCGTTCGCCGTCTGGCAGATGTTCCTCGAAGGCAACATGGGATTCTCCGGCGCCTTCGGCCGCCAGGTCACCCTGGATCATACGACCGCCAACCTGGCCGAGACCGAGATGCTGCTCGAAGTCCTCGAAACGGCTGCCGGAGACGGCGCAATCCTACTGCAGGGCGAAGGCGTCGGTATCGACGGCGACCGCGCCACGCCGCTGCTGGTCGAGTACGTCGACGGGACCTACATCCACACCGACGGCGGCGGCACGGAAAGACGTGAGGACCTGTTGGTCAAGGCCGCTGCCGGCGAGCTGGTCCTGACCTTGACCGGGCGCACCGGGCCGAACGTTGGATTCATTGAGGGCCAACCGGCGATCTGGACCGGCCCCGATGTCGACCGGATCGCCAAGCACGTGATCCCCAGCCTGCCCGACGACAATCCGATGCAGATGTTCGGG
>JANQHZ010000419.1 GCA_028282445.1 Candidatus Binatia bacterium
GTCGATATCCAACAGTCGCGTCTTGGAGGTGTCTCCCTGCATCAGCCATTGAAACCCGTCCTGGATTCCGACGACCTCGACACCTTCGATGAGCGCCCGTATCGTCGCCGCCCCGATGACGCTGTTGATGCCGGGCGCCGGACCGCCGCCCACCAGGATTCCCAACCTACCGTTGTCGCCCGCCATAGCTATCTCCGTCACATAGTTCGTCCGGGTCGAAAAGCCCCCGGAGGGAAGACTGTTTGGCGCAATCATACGCCTCTCCGCACGGTCGTGAAACGGGAGGTACGCGCCGGAATAGCCAGGCCCTCGTCGCCTCGATATAGTGGCGGATTCCAATCACCCCCGCATGTCTCAGCAGTCGATCCATATCCACGGCGCTTCGCAGAACAACCTGCGCAACGTCGACGTCGACATTCCGCTCAACGCGCTGACGGTCATCACCGGCGTCTCCGGATCCGGCAAGTCGAGCTTGGCGTTCGACGTGCTCTACGCAGAGGGACAACGCCGCTACGTGGAGAGCTTCTCGGCCTACACCCGCCAGTTTCTCGACCGCATGGATCAGCCGCAGGTCGAGCGCATCGACGGAATTCTGCCGGCGATCGCCATCAGCCAGGGCAACTCGGTCAAGACGTCGCGCTCGACGGTCGGCACCATGACCGAGCTTCACGACCACCTCAAGCTGCTCTTCGCCAAGATCGGGATTCCACACTGCCCCGGGTGTGGCGAGGTCGTAGCCCGCGAGACGCCGGAGAGAGTTGCCTTCGACCTCGTACGCCGACCAGAGGGCACGCGCGTCTTCGTCACGTTCGCGGCGACCGTGCCCGATTCGCTTCCCGACGCCGAGGTACGGCGCGGGCTCGAATCCGCCGGTTTTCGCCGCGTCCTGGTCGACGGCGCCGCGGTCGATCTCGACGAGGTCGACGAGCTGCCGCAGCCGCTGCGCATCGTCGCCGACCGGTTGGTGGTGCGGCCAGACCAGGAGAAGAGGGCCACCGACTCGATCGAGCAGGCCTTCCGCTTCGGCAAAGGGACGATGGCCTTGGTCTTTCCCGACTCGGGCGAGATCGAGAGCCACAGCGACGATCTGACCTGCGCCAACTGCGGAATCTCGCTACGCGACCCCGTTCCCAATCTCTTCTCGTTCAACAGCCCGCTCGGCGCCTGCGAAGAATGCCGGGGGTTCGGCCGGGTGATCGACGTCGATCTCGACCTGGTCGTACCCGACGCGCGCAAGTCCCTGAAGGACGGCGCGATCAAGCCCTGGAGCACCAAGTCGACGGAGTGGGAGCGCGACGTGTTGGCTCGATTCTGTCGCGCCAAGAAGATCCCACGCGACGTGCCGTTTCAGGAACTGTCGGCGCGTCACCGCACGTGGATCGTCGAGGGTGAGGGGAAGTTCCACGGCATCCGCGGCTGGTTTCGCTGGCTCGAAGGCCGCACCTACAAGATGCACGTGCGCGTCTTCCTGGCGCGCTACCGCTCCTACCGCGAGTGCCCGGGATGTGGTGGGGGCCGACTTCAACCGGAAGCGCTGAACTACAAGATCGGCGGACAAACCATCGTCGACATCCACCAGATGGCGGTCGGAAAGACCGCTAGCTTCTTCGATTCGGTGGTCCTGTCCGAACAGGAAGCGGAGATCGCCGATCTCATCCTCAAGGAAGTGCGGTCCCGTCTCGGTTACCTGCTCGCGGTCGGGCTCGATTACCTGACCCTGGATCGTCAATCTCGCACTCTTTCCGGCGGCGAGTTGGCGCGCGTCGACCTCACTCGCGCCGTCGGTTCGTCGCTAGTGAATACCTTGTATGTGCTCGATGAGCCCTCGGTCGGACTCCACCCACGCGACAGCCAACGCTTGGTGAAGATCCTGCAGGAGCTTCGCTCCAAGGAGAACACCGTCGTCGTCGTCGAGCACGAAGCCGAGATCATTCGCGAGGCGGACCATATCATCGACCTCGGTCCGCGCGCCGGCGAGCGCGGCGGCGAAGTTATGTTCGCCGGCCCCTACCGCAAGTTGC
>JANQHZ010000426.1 GCA_028282445.1 Candidatus Binatia bacterium
AATACCGCCGTCGATAAACCCACTGACAGCTGCCAACGGGGCAAAGCGAACATACGCGATTCCGCTCACGAAAGGCGCACCACCTCAACTCGTGGAAAACGCCACTCGTGGACGTCCCACGATCTCCTCCCCCTGATCGAGGGTGTCGATGATGGATCGACACCGCTCCAGCGAGGACCTCCCCCTTTGGAAAAGGGGGACTGAGGGACTGAGGGGGATTTATCGGAAGGGTCGATCTCAAAATCCCCCCGAACCCCCCTTCTTCAAAGGGGGGCAACCAGGGGACAATCGATAGCCCTTCCCAGCGGGACGGCTTTGCGGGTGGGGTTTGGGAGATCAATCCGCCCCGCCCGAGGACCGTTCAGTCGCCGGAACCCAGATCTTCGATCACGGCTTGCTGGACGAGATCCGACTCTTCCAGATCGTGCTGGTGCACCATATCGAGAGCGTCGCGAAAGCGCTTCACCAGGTCGGCCTCGTCTTCGACCAGGGTCCCGAACTCGCGCAGAATCTCCCGGTGCTGCTCGCGCAGCCGGTCGACGCGCCGACTCCAGCCGGGCCGAGACTCGAGGACCACCTCGAGGTATCCTTCCGACTCTTCGGTTTCGAAGTGCTTTTGGAGCTCCGCCTGCAGCGCGCGCGCTTCACCGACGAGATCGACGCCCGCGCGGGTTCCGGCATCTCTCAGGATTCCGACCAGACGAGCCATTTCGTCGCGCAGATGGTCGTGCTGCTGCTTGATTTCCGGATACTCCATTGCGCTACCTCCTGGTCGCGTAGCGGCAAGGAACGTTCCAGCCGCGTGAAGTTGAGTTGTCGGCAAAAGGCGTCAAATCGTTCGCAAATTCGGGAATCGTCGAAGGAGCCGTCTCAGCTTTACGAACGGTCAGGCCGGTGGGGGCTGCGGCAACAGCGCCGCACCGACCACGCCCGCCGAGTCGCCGAGCTGGTTGCGCAGGATCGGGGTCACCAGCTCGTCGTTGAACACGTAGCGCGCGACCGCGTCGCGACCGGCCGCGTAGAGCTCGTCGATATTGGACAACCCGCCACCCAGAACCACCGCATCGGGATCGAGCATATCGATTAGATTGGCGAGCGCTCTGCCAAAGAGATCGAGGAAGCGTTCGAACACGGCAGCCGCCGCTGCGTCGCCGGTACGATAGGCGGCGACGATCGCAGCGGCCGACTCCCGCCGTCCGGTGGCGGCGAGGAACTGGGATTCGAGTCCCGGTCCGCTCAAATAACTCTCGACGCAACCGCGGTTACCGCAATAGCAGTCAGGCCCGGACGGATCGATGGAGTGGTGTCCCCACTCGCCGGCGATGTGCTGGGGACCGGCGTGAAGCCGTCCGTCCAGTACGATGCCGCCGCCGACGCCGGTCCCCATGATCACTCCGAAAACCACCTCACGGCCACGACCGGCACCGAGCAACGCCTCGGCCAGCGCGAAGCAGTTGGCGTCGTTCTCCAAGACGACAGCGATGCCCAGCCGGCGGGAGAGGTCCCCGCGAAAGTCGCGACCGTTGAGACACTGCGTGTTCGAATTGCGCAACAGACCGCTGCGGCGCGAAACCGCGCCCGGCGTCCCTACCCCGATGCAGCCGATCGGGTCGCAATCTGCGAGCAGTCTTTCGGCCAACCGGGCGGCCGTCTCGACGATCGCTTCATAGCCACGGTGGGCTTCGGTCGCGACCCGCTCGCGCTGCTCGATGAACCCACTCGCGTCGAGCACCACGCCCTCGATCTTGGTTCCGCCGATGTCGAGGCCGACCCGCTTCGCCATGCACATCCTTTCCAACGCGAACGCCGCCGCCGCAAGTGGATTTGACTTTCGCACGCGCTTTTCGTGTATGCGGTCGTCGGGGCCGGATCGAGAGTTGCAGAGGGGGCATGCATATCTTCAGGAGAGTCGTCGCCAATGCCGGGATGGTCGTTCTGGGCATCGCCCTGGCGCTCCTTCTCGGAGAGGCCATGGCGCGCTTGCGATGGCGTGAGCCTCCACCCATCCCGCCGAATCCACCCGCGCCGGCCTTACCGGAACTTCGCGGCAGCCTGAAGCTCATGAAGCGCAACGTCGAAGGGATTCACCGGGGAGTCTACTACCGCACCAACAGCGCCGGGTTTCGCGGCCGCGAGTACGACAAGATCCCGCCTCCCGGCACCTTCCGAATCGCGATCGCAGGCGACTCGTTCACCATGGGACAGGGAGTTCTGGAAGAGCAGGCCTACCCGCAGCTACTCGAGCGAGCCCTCAACGCGGCATCCCGGAAGACCCGCTTCGAAGTGCTCAATCTGGGCATTGGGGGCCTCGATATCCACAAAGTCGTCAGTCGTCTGGAGCGAGTCGGGTTGCCCTACGAGCCCGACCTGATCGTCTACGGATGCACATGGAACGACATCCGCAACAACGCCTACCGCGAATCGATGGGAAACCGTCCGCTCGATGCGCAACGCGAGATCTACGAGAGATTCGCCGATTCGCCCAGCTACCTCCTGAGAGCGATGTGGCCGCGCTGGAAATCGTTGCAGGAGCTGCTCTCGCCCCAACCGGGCACCATGGTCTTCGAAGTGCTCGACAATTACTTCAACAACCCGCCGGCATGGCGGGGCTTCACCTCCGGCCTTGATCGTCTGGCGACGATTCGCGATCGAGACGGGATTCCGGTCGTGGTCTTCATCCACACCTCGCTCTCCTACCTCAACATCTTCCACCCCTTTCGCGCGGTCTACGGAGCGATCGGAGAAGCAGCCGAGGCTCGCGATATGGCCACTATCCAATCTCTCCACGAGTTCCGCGGCTGGTCCCCGGAATCGCTGTGGGTCAATGAAATCGACTTCCACCCCAACCAGTTGGGACATCGCTTGCTCGCCAAGGCTCTGTTGCGCGGTCTCCGCCCGCACCTCCCCGATCTCGCAGACCAGTGAGCTGCCCCCGCCGGCCGGAGTCGACGCATCCACCCAAGTAGAGGTCGCCCGGAAGGTCGGGTATAGATCGGTATTCCCTCGGACTCGCCCACCCCCACAGGAGAGCAGCATGAAAACGTCTTCCGGGCGCGGAGCCCTGATCAGCACCCTACTCATCTTCGGATTCGTCCTCGCCGCCGCCAACGCGACCGGCCTGAGTCTGCTGATCGAACATCTCGAGAATCCGGACTTCACCCTGGTGGGCGCCGGCTTCACTTCGAAGATCGCCAACGCCGTCAGCGAGATCTCCGGGCGTTTTCCCGGCTATTTCGCTCTATTTTTCATCGCGCCGATCGCACTCTTCGCCCTCGCCGCCTTCTTCGTCGGGCTGCGCCGGGAATCGACGCCGGCCACTGCCATCGAAGAGACAGCGCCCGCCGCACCGTCCGGGGACCGCCTCGCTCCCGCGCTCCAGCTTCTCGGATTGCTGCAACAGGAAGGCCGCTTGATCGACTTCGTCGAGGAGGAAATCGACGGCTATAGCGACGATCAGGTCGGCGCCGCCGCCCGCACCATCCACAGCGGCTGCCGCAAGGCGCTGCACGAGCGAATGCAGATCAGTCGTCTGAACGACGCCGAGGACGGTGCATCGGTCGAGATCGCCTCCGACTACGACCCAAACCTGGTTCGCCTGACCGGCAACGTCCACGGCGAGCCGCCTTTCCGCGGCACACTGGAGCACGGCGGTTGGCGCGTCAGCGCACTCAAGCTTCCCGAGCTAACCGGCGGCGACCCCAGCATCATCGCGCCGGCCGAAGTCGAGATACCCTAAGCGAGACGGGACGGACTCGAAAATCGAAACACCATGGAGCTCATCGTTGGAATCGACCTTGGAACGACCAACTCGGTCGTTTCATTTACCGAGACGGACCGGGACGAACCGGAAATCCAGCTGTTCGAGATCCCGCAACTCACCTCGGCAAAGTCCGTAGAGGATCGCCCGGCACTGCCGTCCTTCCTCTACTTGCCGCCGGAGGCCGAGCTCGGCAAAGAAGGCCTGCCGCTGCCGTGGGCCAAGAAGCGCGACTACGCGGTCGGCACCTACGCACAGTCGCGCGGCGCCGAGGTCCCGGATCGCGTCGTCACCTCGGCGAAGTCGTGGTTGTCGCACAGCGCTACCGACCGAACCGCCGCGATTCTGCCGTGGGGAAGTCCCGACGATGTCGCGAAGCTGTCGCCAGTCGAGGTGACTGCGCGCTACCTCACCCATATTCGCGAGGCGTGGGACGCCGCCCACCCGCAAGCTCGGCTCGCCGACCAGGAAGTACTGGTCACGGTACCAGCGTCGTTCGACGAGGTGGCGCGCGAGCTGACCCTGCGCGCCGCTCGCGAGGCCGGACTGCCCGAGATCACTCTGCTGGAAGAGCCGCAGGCCGCCTTCTACGCGTGGATCGACACCGTCGGCGAAGAGTGGAGGGAACAGGTCGAAGTCGGCGACCGGATCTTGGTGTGCGACGTCGGCGGCGGCACCACCGACTTGAGCCTCATCGCAGTCGGCGAGTCGGATGGATCGCTCGAGCTCGAACGAGTCGCGGTCGGCGACCATATCCTGCTCGGGGGCGACAACATGGACTTGGCGTTGGCCTATCGGGTCAGCGCTCGGATCGCCGAAGACGGAACCAAGCTCGACGCCTGGCAGTTCCGCGGGCTGATCCAGAGTTGTCGCGACGCCAAGGAGAAGCTGCTCGACGACGAAGCGTCGACCGATTCGGTCGCGGTGTCGATCCTCGGTCGCGGCCGTAAGCTGGTCGGTGGCACCCTGCGTTTCGACATCACCAGAGCGGACCTCGACGAAGCCCTGCTGAACGGCTTCTTCCCGACCGTCGCCCTCGCCGACGAGCTGGTCGAGCACCAGCGCGCCGGCCTGCAGGAGCTCGGCTTGCCGTACGCGGCGGACGCAGCGGTGACCCGCCACATCGCGCACTTCCTGCGCCGGCAGGCGAGCGACGCCGGCGCAATGCCGACCGCGATGCTGTTCAACGGCGGCGTCATGAGCACATCCACCTTGCGTTCGCGAACGCTCGACATCGTCGCCTCATGGGGCAACCCCGTCCGCAATCTCGAAGGGGGGGATCCGCACTACGCGGTGGCGCGTGGCGCCGCCTACTACGGGCTCGCGCGACGCGGTCGCGGCGTCCGCATCCGCGGCGGAACCGCTCACTCCTTTTATATCGGAATCGAAACCGCCATGCCGGCCGTGCCGGGGATGCGCCCGCCGATCAAGGCGCTGTGCGTCGTCCCGCAGGGCCTCGAAGAGGGCAGCGACGTCGCCCTGCCGGCTCGGGAGTTCGGACTCGCCGTGGGCCAACCGGTCGAGTTCCGCTTCCTGAGCTCGTCCACCCGGCGCGACGACGAAGTAGGTTTGGTTCTCGACGACTGGGACGACGACGAGATCGAGGAGCTCGCCCCGATGACGACGACGCTCGACTGGAAGGGACACGAGGGCAGCACCGTACCGATCCACCTCGAAGCGAGAGTCAACGAGCTCGGAGTCCTCGAGCTGTGGTGCGTCAGCCGCGACGACGACCAACGCTGGAAGTTGGAGCTCAACGTTCGAGCGGAGAAGTCGTGAGGATGGCAGCGAGTCCTCTGCGCAGCGACCGCTTCCGCCGAGGGAACCGCAGCTGATGGCGAGCAGGTTCATCGTCGGTATCGACCTGGGCACCACCAACTCAGCCGTCGCATACGTCGACACCGAGGCGGACACACCGCGCATCGAGTCGATGCCGGTCGCGCAACTGGTCGACGCCGGTGAGGTCGCCGAGCGCCCCACGCTGCCGTCGTTTCTCTACCTGGCGGGAGCGCACGACGTGCGGCCCGGCGAGCTCGCACTGCCGTGGCGCGACGACCAGAACTTTGCGACCGGCGAGTTCGCACGTGAGCAAGGCGCCCGCGTCAGCGGCCGCCTGGTCAGCTCGGCCAAGTCTTGGCTCTGCCACGGCGGCGTCGATCGTCAGGCCAACATCCTGCCATGGGGAGCACCCGACGACGTCGAGAAGATCTCACCGGTCGAGGCGTCGAGCCGCTTCCTACAGCATCTGCGGGCCGCCTGGCAGACCAAGTTTCCCCGACACCTGCTCGACGACCAGGACGTCATTCTTACGGTCCCGGCGTCGTTCGACGAGGTCGCGCGCGAGCTGACCATCGAGGCCGCGGCGAGCGCCGACCTGCACCACGCGCGTTTGCTGGAAGAACCGCAGGCGGCCTTCTATGCATGGCTCGAGGCAAATCCGGAGAGTTGGCGCGAGGCGCTCGCCGGGCATCGCTTGGCGTTGGTGGTCGACGTCGGCGGCGGAACCTCCGACTTCAGTCTGATTCGCGTCGCCGAAGAGGACGGCGCAGTCGCATTGCAGCGACTGGCGGTCGGCGACCACATCCTACTCGGCGGCGACAACGTCGATGTCGCCTTGGCCCGCCGACTCGAGGAACGATTCGGCGAGAAGCTCGACAGCCAGCGTTGGCACTCGCTGACCAATCTATGTCGAGCCGCCAAGGAAAGCCTGCTCGGCGACGATCCCGGCGAGCGCGAAACGATTCGCATCGGCGGTCGCGGCCGTTCGCTGGTCGGCGGTACTCTCAGCGGTGAACTGACCCGCGAAGAGGTCCGCGAGCTGGTCATCGAGGGCTTCTTCCCGCTGGTGGAGGTCGACGCCAGGGCGCAGACCGACTTGCGCGGCGGATTGCAGGAGTGGGGGCTGCCCTTCGCCGCCGACGCCGCCCTGACCCGTCACCTGGCCGGATTCCTGCGACAACACGCCGACGATCCCGTCCCCGGCAGTGAAGAGCGCCTGGGCGCGCCCGACGTGGTCTTGTTCAACGGCGGCGCGCTCAAACCGCGTCCGATTCGCGAACGCCTCACCCAGCAGCTCGCCAAGTGGGCCGGCGGCGCCCCCCCTGCCGTTCTCGACAGCGGCAGTCTCGACCTAGCCGTGTCTCGCGGCGCGGCCTACTACGGCCTGGTGCGCCGAGGCCGTGGCGTCCGCATCGGTGGCGGTAGCCCGCGCGCGTTCTACTTGGGCATCGCCGGCAAAGGCGAAGACGGGGCGGGGACGAGCGCCAAGCATCGCGTTCTGTGCGTGGTGCGGCGCGGAATGGCCGAGGGGTCGGAGGTCGAGCTCGACGAACCGGAGCTCTCGGTCACCACCAACCAGCCTTGCAGCTTTCCTTTGTTCGCGTCGAGCACCCGCATCGGCGACGAGCCCGGCGCGCTGGTCGACGCCGCACGAGAGTCGCTGAACCCGCTCCCACCAGTGCGCACCGTACTGCGCTTTGGCAAGAAGCTCGCAAAGCGAGAGATCCCCGCGCGCGTTGTGGCAAAGCTCACCGACATCGGGACGATGGAGGTGTGGCTTCGTTCGACCACGACCGACCACCGCTGGCGCCTCAGCTTTCCGCTGCGCGACCTGAGCACCGAAACCGACGACGACGGATCCTCGACAGCCGCCGATCTCGAGCTCAGCGCGGAACAAACCAACGCAATGGTGGCGGCGATGCGCGAAGTCTTCCCAGAGCAAGGCGAGCCGGTCGGCGATCCGGTAAGGCTCACCCGCGAGATGGAGGAAGCCTGCGGAGCCGGCAAGGACGCGTGGCCGCTCGAGACCATACGGGAGCTGTGGAACGAGCTGTGGGAGCGCCGCGAATGGCGCAAACACACGGCGGCGCACGAAGCTCGCTGGCTCAACCTCGCCGGATTCCTGCTTCGTCCAGGGTTCGGACACGAAACCGACGAATGGAGACTCCAACAACTTTGGCGCCTGTACAGCGAGGGGCTCGCCTTCCCGCGCGCAGTACAGGGGCGCGTCGAGTGGTGGAACCTCTGGAAGCGGGTGGCCGGCGGCCTGGGCCGGCCGCAACAGGAGCAACTGCACCGCGAGATCGCTCCCTATCTGCTGCCGCGACTGAAATCGAAGCGCAAGAAAGCCTCCGCGGTCGGCCCGCAGGAGCTGCGCGAGTACTGGCAACTGGCAGCGAGCTGCGAGCACCTCGCCGCCAACGCCAAGGCCGAGCTCGGAGGTGCCCTGGTTCCGTCGATCGCGCGCAGCAAGGCGACCGACGCCGAGATCTGGGCACTCGGGCGACTGGGCGCCAGAGCGCCATTCTACGGTCCGCTCGACCGAGTCGTTGCGCCCGGCGAAGTCGAAGCGTGGGTCGAGAAACTTCTCAAGCGCGAGTGGAAGCGGCCGGAGAGCACGAGCTTCGCGCTCGTCCAAATCGCCCGCTGCGTAAACGACCGCGAACGCGACCTCGACAGCGCCTTGCGCGCGAAGCTGGCGGACAAGCTACGGACGCTGCCGAACGGCGTGCGAGCCGCTCAGCTGGTGAGCGAATTCGTGCCGCTCGAGGCCCGGGAGCGCGCCCGCATCCTGGACGAAAGCCTGCCGGTCGGCCTGAAGGTCCGAGACTAGGCCGAAGCGCGCCCCAGAAACCCGTCCCCGCGGCAAGGGGCTGTCGATCTTCCCGTCACCACGGTGCCCCCCTTTGAAAAAGGGGGGTTCGGGGGGATTTTGAGATCGCCCTTCCGATAAATCCCCCTCGGTCCCCCTTTGAAAAAGGGGGAGGTCATCCGCGAATCCGTCACGATCATTCGTCGACCTGCAAGGGGAACGACGCTTTTTTTTGGTAGCTTTCGGGAATCAAACCGATCCACTGCCCGTTCTTGAGTAAACTCGACTCGCGCAGTCGGTCGCGCTAGACCTCGCGGATGGATCTCTTCATTCGCTCACGCGTCCCGGACGATCTCGACGCGGTCACCACCATCCGCGCCGAGGAGGAGGTTCCCGCCTATGCCGTCGGCGGCGATGCCGACGAGCTCGCCAAAGTCTGGGATCTCGTCGTCGACCTCTACAAGTCCGGAATCCATCCTGCCGCCCAGATCTGCATCCGGCGGCACGGCGAGATCGTCATGCACCGGTCGATCGGCTACGCCCACGGCAACGGCCCCGACGACGGTCCCGATACGCCGAAAGTACCGGTCACCCCGGACACGCCTTTCAATATCTATTCAGCTTCGAAGGCGCTCACGGCGACGCTGATTCACCTGCTCGACGAACGCAACGAGCTGCACGCCAACGACCTGGTGTGTGAGTACATTCCGGAGTTCACCAGCCACGGCAAAGACCAGATCACCATCAAGCACCTGCTCAATCATCGCGCCGGCGTCGCCGACCCGCCGCCCGAGATGATGCATCTCGACATCCTGACCGACAACGATCGCCTGCTGCAGATCCTGTGCGAAATGAAGCCGAGCTCCCGCGCCGGGGGCCGGCTCGCCTACCATGCAATCACCAGCGGCTTCATCCTCGCCGAGGTGGTCCGGCGCACAACGGGTAAGGACATTCGCACCGTCATGGACGAGCGCATCGTCAAACCGCTCGGCTTTCGGTGGAACAACTATGGCGTGCGCAAACGCGACCTGAAACACGTCGCCACCAACTACTTCACCGGCGCCCCGCTCTTCGCGCCCATGAACAATCTATTCAAGAGCGTGCTCGGCGAGGCATTCGACACCGTCGTCGACATGTCGAACGACCCGCGCTTCGTGACCGCCACGATCCCGTCGGCCAACGTCGTCACAACCGCCAACGAGCTCTGTCTGTTCTACCAGATGCTGCTCAACGGCGGCGAGCTCGACGGCAACAGGGTTCTCGAGCCCCGCACCATCCGACGGGCGACTGCCGAGCAGTCGTGGATGGAGCCCGACCTCAAGCTGATCGCTCCCATCCGCTACGCACAGGGGTTCATGCTCGGCGCCGACTACATCAGTATCTTCGGGCCGGACAGCGACAAGGTATTCGGCCACCTCGGGCTGACCAACATCTTCGGATGGGCCGACCCCGAACGCCAGATTGCAGCCGCCCTGATGACCAGCGGCAAGCCGGTCGTCTACCCCGAGGCCTGGAGTTGCTTCTCGCTGCCGTGGCAGGTCGGGACGGCACTGGGCAGAACGGATCCGCGCCCGCGCTCACCTAGTGTGCGACGCACCACCTCCCGAGCCGCCACACCCAGCCGAGCCAAGAAAAAGAAGCCGGCGACCTCGCGCAAGCGGAAACCGCGCAATCCGTCTCGTCGCGCTTAGTCGGTCTCGAGAACGGCGTAGTTGCGCCAGAGCATGCCGCACGCCAGCGGCAGGACCGCGACAAGGTACTGTGGGGCCAGGGCCACCCACTGGGCGGCCGATGGTGCGCTGGCATTGCCACGCCAAACCGCAAAGGCCGCAACGTAGAGCGTCGCGACCAGCATCATCCAAATGACCTTGACCGCTCGCATCGCGAGCGCGGGGAACGCCCCGATCGCGGCGGCCCCACAGAAGACTACCGCGTGGAATCCGAATAGCAGCGCGAAGTAGGAAGACTCGCCCTGCCCCTCGGTCATCGGGCTCCCGGTCGTGAACTCGATCGCGCCGCCAATCGACAGCAACCCGGAACCTAGGAAGATCAGCGCCAGCCATGCCCGTGAACGCGGCAATGGTCGCGCGACGAAAACCCCCGCCTCATCACTGGTGGCATCCTCGCTGTGCGGTAGCTCGCTGGTCATCGCGGCCGAGTTTGACCCGAAAGCTGCTAGGAGTCGAGCGAGCCCCCGAAGGGTAGTCATTCACGTCAGCTTCAAACCACCTCAAAGTCCACCTTCAAGGGGCTGTCGATTTTCTCGTCGATGGGGCATGGGCGCGGGCAAGGGCACGGGCAAGGTGTCCGATCGCACCTGGCCATCTCGCGTTGCCAGGAAACCAATGGATTCCCCCATTCCCCTGCCCCTGCCCTCGCCCATGCCCGTGCCCCCCCAATGCCGATCGCCCCTCAATCGACACGTCCAGGGAGGGAGGACGCCCTATTGCGCTGCTTCGCAATCGAGCCGACCGTCTACTTCGCGGCTCATCGCTCGACTCGAGATCGCCGCTGGCTGTATGAGTTCTGGCATGAGCAAACCGCGTCGACGCAAGTTCTGGGGTTGGGGTTGGGAAAACGAAGGTCCGACTGAAGAGGAACAAAGCGCTGTCGCCGGGCTGCTGCGCGACCGATTCAAGCTGCGCAGCCTCGACGTTCGAAAGCCGCCGAGCGAGGACGAGCTGTCGCTACCGGAGTGCCGAATTCGAGCGCCCAATGCACTCGCCGACCTCTGCTCCGCCTCGGTATACGATCGCGCCGGGCATACGTACGGCAAGTCCTACCGAGACATCGTGCGCGCGTTCCGCCGCTCCTACGATCATCCACCAGACTTGGTGGCGTTCCCACGGACCGAGGAGCAGATTGTCGACCTGCTCGACTGGTGCACTCGCGACGGTATCGTCGCGATCCCGTACGGCGGCGGGTCGAGCGTCGTCGGCGGCACCGAGCCCTCCGAGAAAGAGTATCGTCCGGTCGTATCGATCGACCTCGCAAAGCTCGATCGCGTGGTGGAGATCGACGAGACCTCCCGCGCCGCGCGCATCCAGGCCGGGATCTTTGGCCCGGCCCTCGAGGATCAGCTTCGCCCGCACGGCTACACATTGCGACACTTCCCGCAGTCCTTCGAGTTCTCGACACTGGGCGGCTGGATCGCAACCCGCTCCGGCGGTCACTTCGCGACGCTCTACACCCACATCGACGACTTCGTCGAATCGCTGCGGGTGGTGACGCCCACCGGGACGGTCCAGTCGCGCAGGCTTCCCGGCTCGGGCGCGGGCCCGAGCCCCGACCGCCTGTTCATAGGTTCCGAGGGCATTCTCGGCATCGTCACCGAAGCGTGGATGCGCATCCAGGATCGCCCGCGCTTCCGCGCCGCCGCATCGGTCACCTTTTCGTCCTTCGCCGCCGGCGCCGAAGCCGTGCGGGAGATCTCGCAGGCCGGAATCTATCCCTCGAATTGCCGCTTGCTCGACGTCGGGGAGGCGCAAACCGCGGGGGCCGGCGACGGATCCGCCAACGTCCTGCTGATCGCATTCGAGTCGGCCGATCACACCCTCGACGCATGGATGCAGCGCGCCGTCGAATGCTGCCGCGACCACGGCGGGGTGGTTCCAGCGGACGCAGTCCAAACGATCGAGAAACACGAGGGCGCGCGTGGCGGCGCCGCCGGGGCGTGGCGCAATTCTTTCGTCGGCGCGCCCTACCTGCGCGATGCATTGGTCGCGATGAGCATGGTTGTCGAAACCTTCGAAACCGCCATCACCTGGGACCGTTTCGAGAGCTTTCACGCGGCAGTAACCGCGGCGACCGAGCGCGCGGTCAAGGAGGTATGCGGCGCCGGAAGCGTCACCTGCCGATTCACGCACGCCTACCCCGACGGGCCTGCTCCCTACTACTCGGTCATCGCGCCGAGCCGACCGGACTCACAGCTCGAGCAGTGGGCGGAGATCAAGGCCGCCGCCGCCGCGGCGATCATCGACAACGGCGGGACCATTACGCACCACCACGCGGTCGGGCGTGATCATCGCCCGTGGTACGATCGACAGCGCCCCGAGGTCTTCGCCCGGGCGCTTACCGCGGCCAAACGCGAGCTCGATCCGGCCAACATCTTGAATCCGGGAGTTCTCGTCGGCGATTTGTAACCGGTGAGAGGCGAGTCGACCGCCCTGGGCTTGCTCCCCTAGAGGTCCGGCCGAAAAATGGCTCCGAGGCGAAAATCCGCAGGCGCCGCGAGCGCAAGGAGTGAAATGCGAAGGCGTATCTCTCGATACGTCGAGCGTTTCGCGACGCAACGATCGCGGATGCATGGCGATTTGCAGCCGGAGTCCATTTTTCGGCCGGACCTCTAAGGCGCTGGACGCTCCATCGGGAAGAACCGCCCTTCCGACTTGGCGAGGACTTCGCCGTCGCGCTCGACCCGCGCGTCGACAATCCAATAGCGCGGTCGGCGCTCGCGCACCTCGGCAACCACCTCGAGCGCCACGTCTACCGGGCAGGGCTTCTCGTAACGCACTGCCAACTCTCCGGTGACGACGTAGTCGCCGCGCAAATGGTACGTCGCCGCGCAGCTGATCTCGTCCAATAAGGTCGCGACGATGCCACCGTGGGCGATGCTGGGAGCACCGTGGAAGCGGTCGGGAATCGTAAAGGGACTCACCACCGTTTCGCCGCGCCGGAAGAACCGCAGCTGCAGTCCATCGGGATTCTCCTTCGAGCACCCAAAGCAGCCGCTGCCGCTGTTCTCGAAGAATAGCTCCTCGCCCAGATCCCCTTGCGCCATCCCAGCACTCTATCCGGGCACCCGTCCGCGCGATAGCCGGGGACTTGGAGGCCGGCCTACTTTTTCAACGGGCTGCTAGACGTGGTCGACCTCGAAGGCGCCGCTGGCCAGCCAACCGAGTAGTTCGATGACCGCCGCGGGATCCGGCAAGGCCAGATCGGCCTCGGTGTGGGTCGCCGGACCGACGCGGATCGATTTGCCCATTCCACGCAGGGAGCGAAACGCATCCTCGTCCGTCACATCGTCGCCGACGTAGAGCGCCCTCGCCCGCGTCGTCCAATCGACCCCGTGCCGCGTCGCGAGTACGTGGAGAACCGCATACCCCTTGTTCCAATCGATCGGCGGCCGGCCTTCGACGATCCCTTTGCCGGAGGTAACCCGCAGCTTGTGCTTGCGCAGGCAAGCAGCCGCTCGCCGCTGCGCCGCGCGTTGCTCGCCGTCCGCAACCTCGCGCAGGTGTACCGTCACTGTCGCGCCTTTGCGTTCCACCCACAAACCGTCGAACTCGACCTTCTTGAGGTCGTCCGACGCCTCCTCGATGGCGTTCTGAAACCGCTTCAGCGCCTCGTGGCGGAAATCGATCCCCGGCCCCTCGATCTCGAAACCGTGATTGCCGACGTAGGTCAGCCCGGGGATCCCGACCATATCCTTGACGTCCGCGAGCGACCTCCCCGACACGATCGCAACGTCGATGTTGGGCGCCCGCATCGCGCGACTCAGCAAGCGCTTCGCCGTCGCCGATAGGACCGCATTTTCCGGCCGGCTGACGATCGGCGTCAGGGTCCCATCGTAGTCGAAGAAGAGCACGGCCGTGGGGCGCTTCTCGAGCCACGGGTGCAAGCTGGTACGAACGCTGTCGACCGGGCGTTGCCGCCGGTCGCGAGCCTCGGCAGCCGCGCGGTCGGCGGCTGCTTCGGCACTGCTGACGAAGTTGCGAACCCAGTTCTGGACGTCCCCATCCCGCACACGGTGGCGCAGCCCCAACATCCGCGAGCTACGCTCCGCTTCGGGCATGATCAGCGCCCGCCGAATCGCATCCGCGACCTGGTCGACGTCGTAGGGATTGACCTGCACCGCTTCCTTCATCTCCTCGGCGGCGCCCGCCATCTCGGACAGGATCAAGACGCCGTTGCCCTCGCTTTGGGTCGCGACATACTCTTTGGCGACCAGGTTCATGCCGTCGCGCAGCGGCGTGATCAGGGCCACCCGCGCCGAACGATAGAGCGCCACCAGCTCGTCCTGACTGAGCGAACGGTACAGATAGCGAATCGGCGCCCATCCCCGGTCCGAGAAGCGCCCGTTGATCCGACCGACCGCCTCGTCGACTTCCCGCTTGAGGTTCTTGTACTCTTGGACGGCTGTGCGAGATGGGACGCAAAGCTGGATGAAAACCGTCCGGCCGCGGTAGTTGGGGTAGCGTTCGCAGAACTGCTCGATCGCCCGCAGCCGCTCGGGGATCCCCTTGGTGTAGTCGAGGCGATCGACGCTCAGGATTTCGACCGGCCGATCCTCCGACACGCTCGGCTTCGCCGCTTTTTCGGCAATCCCCTCGAACAGATCGAAGTCGATCCCGATCGGATGAGCCTGCACCGTCGTCGGCCGCCCCTCGAAATAGGCCAAGCCCTGGGCGCGGTCGACGGTCGCACCCAGCACCTGCTCGGCGCAGGTGAGCAGGTGATCGGCGTGCTCCTGCGACTGACAGCCGACCAGATCGCACGACAACAAGCCGCGCATCAGGTGGCGTGCCCACGGCAAGACGCGAAACACCTCGTACGAGGGAAAGGGAATATGCAGGAAGAATCCGATCCGCCGGCGTGGCGCCATTCGACGGAGATAACGCGGCACGCGAATCAGCTGATAATCGTGAACCCAGACCAAGTCGCGGTCGGTGCTCTCCTCAAGAGCCGCTCGAGCAAAGCGCTCGTTGATGCGCTCGTAGACTTCCCAACTCGCACTATCGATCTCGGTGCGGGCCAGGAAGTAGTGGAAAAGCGGCCATAGAGTCCGGTTGGAGAAGGCTTCGTAGTACTGCGCGACCTCGCGGCGGGACAACGGCACCGCCCGGTAGCGGACCTTGTCCGAGCGATCGGACTGCGGAACCATCTCGGCAGCGGACGCGGCGTCTTCGATCTCCGCACCGGGCCACCCGATCCACACGCCCCCGCGCTGCGTCAACGCGGGCTCGAGAGCAGCCACCAACCCACCGGGAGAGCGGCTGAATCTCACCTTGCCGTCACGCTTCACCGAGGTGAACGGCAAGCGGTTGCTGATGACTACGATCTCGCCCGATTTGTCCTTGGCAGCACGCTTAGCGCGCGCATCGACCACTCTTCCGTCCGCCCGTCTCGAACCCATCGCCGCCTCTCCTCACTGCGTACGTCATACCGCAAATCGATTCCGCCTTGCTACCGCGCGCCCCGCCAAGCCTTGCCAGCGACATCACGTCTGGCAAGGTACCGAGCATGGACAAGCGCCGAAGCCTGAATCTGATCATCAGCCTGGTCGTGTGTGGCGGGTTTCTCTACCTGGCATTCCGGGACGTAGCCCTCGACGACCTTGCCGATGCGTTCGGACGGGTGCAACCACTCTGGATCGTCGTCGCCATCGCCATCAGCTTCGCGATCATGATCTTCCGAGCGTGGCGCTGGCAGCTCGAGTTGCGGCCACTCGAACAAGTTCCCTTCGGTCGCCTGTGGGTGGTCACCGCGGTCGCGTACTTCGCGATCAATCTCTTTCCGGCCCGGCTCGGTGAAGTCGTGCGGCCCTGGCTTTTATCGCGCCGCTCGTCGGTCAGCTTCTCCAACGTCGTCGGCAATCTCGTAATCGAGAAAACTCTCGATTCGCTGGTGATCCTCTTCTACATCCTGGTCGGGCTGATCACAGTCGAAAATCTCCCGGACTGGGTTCGCACTGGGGCGAAGTTCCCGGCGGGCGTCGCAGCTCTCCTGGTCGCGCTCGTCCTATTGCTGTGGTGGCGCGGCGAGTCGTTCTTCGATCGCTGGGTGGTGCGCTACCTGCCGGAGAGATTCGGCGCGAGCGTCAAGCGAGTCGTCAAGAGCATCGTCGACGGAATGAGCATCCTGCCGGACACCGTGCTGCTGCTGTCGGTGTTCGCGGTTTCACTGGCGCTGTGGTTCCTGCCGATTCTATCGAGCTGGGTCACCATCCTCGCCTTCGACCTCGACGCTCCATTCAGCGCCGCCGTAGTGGTGTTCATCTTCATCGGCTTCGGGACCGCGCTCCCCAACGTCCCCGGGATGTTCGGCCCGTACCAGTACGCCTGCATCCTCGCACTGGGCATGTTCGGCGTCGAGCAAGCCGATGCGCTCGCTTACGGCCTGGTCCTGAACGCGATTCAGTTCCTGACCCTGATCGCGCAGGGCTTGATCGCGCTACCGTTCGCCGAGGTCAGCTTCACCGACCTGATGAGCGCGCGAGGCGAACAGAGCGGGCCCGACGAGTAGTGCCGCGTTGCCGCACTACTCGGCAGAGGGAGCGGCGTCCCCTTGCAACTCTTTGACGACCAGCTCGTCGAGCGGGTCGCCGGGGGTCACGGCAACCGTTTCCGGAATCTCCGCGAGCAGGCTTTCGACGCCGAGGCGACTCAGCTCGCGAGCGCTGAACCAATGCGGCCCGGCACGCCAGAACATCCAGGCGTTCAATAGGTTGCTACTGAGCGCTTCCTGCGTTTCGTCGAACTGCCCGCGCCATACGAC
>JANQHZ010000428.1 GCA_028282445.1 Candidatus Binatia bacterium
TCGATGTCGGGCAGGATCTTGCGAAGAATCATCGCGACCGTGTACGGCTCCTCGCCGGTGCAGCAACCGGCGCTCCAGATCCGGATGCGCCGATCGCTCGCGCGCCGCCGTTCAATCAGCTCGGGAAGAATGTCGCGCTCGAGCGACTGGAATACCTCTGGATCGCGGCAGAAGTTGGTCTCACCAACGGTGAGCGCCTGGGCGAGCGTTTTTAGGTCCTCCGAATCGAGCGGCTCGCTGACGATCTTGTCGGCGACCGAAGCCGCGCCGTCGCATCCGAACGCCTCGGCAACGACGTGCAGGCCGGCTTCGAGCTCGCGAATCCGCTCCTTGGGGAAGTGTAGACCCAGCCGCTCGCGCACGACCGAGCCGACTTCGACGAGCTGCGATTCGCTCATGCCGGCGGTCATCCTCGGCTTCCCTCGACCAGGGCGCGACGCACCTGGCTCGCCTGCTCTCCGGTCAACAGCCGTGAGACGTCGAGCACGCCAACAACTCCCTCGTCGAGATGGACCTCGGCGCCGCAGAGGTCGTTGTCTCCGGCCGGATCGCGCTTCTCGACCGAGACATTGGTGAACTCGACTACTCCGACGACGCCGTCGGTGGCGAGAAACCAGCGCAACGCACCGCGCTGCACCAACACGAACTGATCGCTCAGCTCGAGCTCGCGCTCGGGGAGCCGCAGCCGGCGTCGCATATCGATCACAGGGACGATCTCGCGATGCAAATCGACCGAGCCGATCACACAGGCCGGCAGGCCGGGCACCGGGGTGATCTCGACTGCGTGGACGACGCGGTCGACCTGCTCGACCCCGACCGCCAACCGCCGGTCGGCGACCGCAAAGACGACATACCGCCCTTCGCCCTGCATCAGTTCAGCACCCGCACTCATTTCATTCACGCGCTCGCCCGGCGAGGTCCGAGCAGGCCAAGCCGATCAGCTACACCTGGCGCGGAGTCGAGTGAGATCCGACCGTACACTCCGGGGTAACGACTCTTTCGCAGACCTCGTTTCGCAGACGTCCCAGGTACGCTACCTCCGTCTTCAGTGCGCCAGTGGAGACGCGGCGTTCTCGATGTCGTGCTCGGATCGCGCCGGCTGCTGATCCGCACTGGGCGCGATCGCCTCGCCAAGCGATAGAGGCAAAGCCGCACCGGCCCCGAGCACCGATTCGATCCCGCGCTCGGCCAGGAGCTCGCGATCGCTCTGCCCGTCCTGGCGCCCCTCCATCGCCACTCCGACGATTTGCAATCGACGCCCTTCTGGGAGTTGGCGCACGAGGTCGAGCTGATCCCAGACACCCGAGCCGGGGATCGCCTCGGTCACCAGGTGGGTCGGGCCGAAGACCCGCGTCATGAGGGGAAGCTGACGGTAGTTCGACGCGACCATCGCCGTCGCCCAATCGTCACCGCGCTCCTGGGCAATACTCTTGAAGCGCTCGAACAGCTCGCCGTCGCGGCTGCATACGAACATCACTCTCGGTTGGTGCTGACCGATCAACTCGTTCTCCATCGCACCGTCGCGCGCGGCCCGGAACAGAAGCCGGCAAAACCGCCGATACGCATCGAGAAGCGAATCATCGAGAGACCGAATCGAACCATCGCTGCAGAGGTTGAAGCGCGTTCCCGATTCGGTCTGCGCCAATGTTTCCTGAACCTGGCGCTCGAGCCGCTTGGCGAGCTCTCGATAAGCCATCGACTCGTCGACCGCAGCGCCGGCGCGGGTGTCTCCTTCCTCGACGAACACGCCTTCGAGAGAGCTGCGCAGGGTTTCGAACATCGCTTC
>JANQHZ010000451.1 GCA_028282445.1 Candidatus Binatia bacterium
TCCTCGACCCGGACCCACCTTGCTACGATGGCGGCGTGACTCGGATCGCCGATAAGCAGCTCGATCTACGCGGGGTCGAATGCCCCCTCAACTGGGCACATGCGCGAGTGGCTCTCGACGAGATGAAGTCGGGGGAGCGACTCGAGCTACTGCTCGACGACCCGCGTGCCATACGGGATATCCCAGCGGCGGCTGAAACCTGCGGCTTCGCCGCGGAACCGCCCGAAACGAGGGACGGTTTTTGGAGCCTCACCATCGAGGTCTGACGCGGCAGGATTCCCCGATCGAAGCCGCGGAAGTATGCATACCGAGGCGGGTGCCGGGCCGGGTTGGTCCGCTCGTCCGGCGCCTTTTTGGTGCGGAGCGGTGCGGCTCGCGCCGGCTCGGCGTCAGAAAGTCGGGATCGAGACGCCGATTGCGAGTAGCAGCGCCAGCATCGTGAGACTCAGGACGGTGGTCATGGGGATTGCGTCTTCCATGGCTACCCGTACAAGCGAAGCGCGTGCCGACCGGCGGAGGCGCATAGTGCAGGCGCTCGCGCGCACCCGAAAAGGGGGGAGTCCGGCACTGCTGCGACGTTCGGCGACGCGTTATTCCCGCCGCCCATGCGAAATCGCATGCCATGGACCAGGGGGCCCGCTAGCCGATCATCATCTGGACCCGCTTGGTGTCGCTTACGGTGGCGAGGAGCTCGGAGATCGAGACGTTGAGCACGGGGTGGACCACTTGCGGGGCCAACTCGGCGAGGGGGGCCAGTACAAAACGGCGCTCGGCCATGCGCGGGTGCGGCAGCTTGAGGTTCCGCTTGTTGAGGATCTCGCTATTGAAGAGCAGGATGTCCAGGTCGATGACACGCGACCCCCAGCGCTTGCCCTTGACCCGCTTGCGGCCCATCGCGTCCTCGATCTTTTTGGTTTGCTTGAGCAGGTCGGGAGGTGAGAAATCGGTCTCGATCTCCACGACCGAGTTGACGAACCACGTCTTGGCGTCGCCGTGCGGCTCACTCTCGTAGTAGGAGGAGGCGGCGACGACCCTCGTATTCGGCAATTCCGCCAGTTTTTCGCGGGCTTCGCGACAGTTGGCTTTACGATCGCCGAGGTTTGATCCGATTCCTATGAAGACTCGGTGGGGCATGGCAGCCGACCTCCCCGCATCCGCCGCAAGCGACCCGTCGTGGCCCGTACTCGAACACCGTTCTACCCAGACTCGGCCCAGACGAGCTTCCAAAAGTTGACAGTCTTATACAGACCGTCGTCGCCGCGCGCAAATCAGACAGACCGGAAGAGTCTACGAACCTACAGGCCGAGGACGTCGGCCATCCCGTACAAGCCGTCCTCGCGATCGGCCAACCAAATGCCGGCACGGACTGCCCCGCGCGCCAAGCAATCGCGGCTCGAGGCGCGATGGGTGAGCTCGATGCGCTCGCCGAGGCCGGCGAATACGACAGTGTGGTCGCCGACGACATCGCCGCCCCGCAGGGTCATGATGCCGATCTCACGGTCGGTTCGCGCTCCGGTCATCCCGGACCGCTCCATCACCGCATCGTCGTCGAAAATGCGTCCGGAGGCGTCCGCAACCGCGCGTCCCAGCGCCAGAGCGGTTCCGCTCGGGGCGTCGACCTTGTTGCGATGGTGCATCTCGACGATCTCCGGATCGAAGCCGTTGCCGAGCGCCTCGGTGGCGGCGGCGACCAGCTTGAGCAGGACATTCACGCCGACGCTCATGTTGGGCGCGATCACGGTGCGGGTCCGGGCTGCGAGCTCTTCCAACTCGCGGCGCTGGTTTGGTTCGAAGCCGGTCGTCCCGATGGCGATGCCGGCGTGACTGTCCGCAGCGATCTTCATGTTTTGTATCGATGCCGCTGGGACGGTGAAGTCGAGCGCCACGCTCTCCGGGGTGACGACGGCGCCGTAGCTATCGACTACAGCGACGCCGATCTCGCCGATCCCCGCGAGGACGCCGGCGTCCGAGCCGAGGGCGGAGTGCCCGGGGTTCTCGACCGCAGCGTGAACGTGGCTTGCCGGATTCTCGTGGGCCAGGCGGACCAAAGCGCGGCCCATTCGGCCGGCGGCGCCGCATACGATAATCGGAACGGTCATTCGGCCCCCGTGCTGTCAGCTCAGCAAGCCGGCCGCACGCAGCTCGTCGCGTAGTGCTGCTCGGTTGCCTTCGGTCATCGGTAGGAGCGGCAGGCGCAGCTCGTCGTCGCAGTATCCCAGCATCGCCATCGCTGCCTTCACCGGGATCGGGTTGGTTTCGCTAAAGAGCGCCCGCATCAGCGGCAGCATCTTGAAGTGTGCCTCGCGCGCTGCGACGAAGTCGCCGCTGGCTGCCGCCGAGAGCGATGCGGCGCTCTGCTGCGGCCAGACATTGGAGATGACCGAGATCACGCCGGTCGCTCCAATCGCCATCAAAGGTAAGGTCAACGAATCGTCGCCGGAGTAGATCTCCAGGCGATCGCCGCACAAGCGCGCTACCTCCTGGGCTTCGTCGAGCGAGCCGGTGGCTTCCTTGAGCCCGACGATACCGTCGAGCTCGGCGAGGCGAGCGAGAGTCGTAGCGTCGATCTTCGAGCCCGTCCTCCCCGGAATGTTGTAGACGATCAGAGGCATTCCGGTTCGCTCCGCGATGTGGCGGTAGTGGAGGTAGATGCCTTCTTGTGTCGGCTTGTTGTAGTAGGGCGAAATCAGCAACGCCGCATCGGCGCCGGCCTTCTTGGCGGCGAGGGTGAGCTGCACGGCCTCGGCCGTCGAATTGGAACCGGTTCCGGCGATCACCGGCACACGCCCGCCGGCGGCGGCGACCACACGCTCGACCACGCGCTCGTGCTCGGCGTGGGTGAGGGTTGCGGATTCGCCCGTACTGCCGCACGGCACCAGTGCCGAGGTTCCGTTGTCGAGCTGGTGCTCGACGAGCTTTTCGAGGGCCGGCTCGTCCACCTCGCCGTTTTTGAACGGCGTGATCAGTGCGGTCATCGAGCCTGAAAAACGCGCGCTCACGACCCCACCTCGATTTCACCGCGGAAGACTTCGGCAGCCGCTCCGGTCATCAGGACATGGTCGTCGCTCTCGCGCCACTCGATCTCCAGATCGCCGCCGTTCAAGTGAACCGTTGCCTTGCGGCGGCTGTGACCGTTGAGCACCGCGGCCACCAAAACCGCGCACGCCCCCGTGCCGCACGCCGCGGTCTCGCCGGAGCCTCGCTCCCATACGCGCATGGTGAGGGAGGTGTCGCTGTCGACCCGCACGAACTCGGTGTTGACCCGGTTGGGGAAGAACGGGTGGTTTTCGTAGACCGGTCCGATCGTTGGTAGATCGAGGCTCGTCACGTCGTCGACGAAGAGTACGCAGTGGGGGTTTCCCATCGATACGCACGTGATCTGCACGCTCTCACCAGCGACCTCGAGGTCGGCTGCGACGACACGACCGTCCGCATCGACCGGGATCGCGCGACCGTCGAGGATCGGCTCTCCCATGTCGACCGTCGCCTGGACCACCGTGTCGCCTTCGAGATGTAACTGGATGTCCTTGATTCCGGCGTCGGTTTCTACGCGCATCGGATTGCTGCGGGTGAGCCCGTGATCGAATGCGTATTTCGCGACGCAGCGGATCCCGTTGCCGCACATCTCGCCGCGGCCGCCGTCGGCGTTGTACATCTCCATCCGGCAGTCGGCGACATCCGACGGACAGATCAGGATGAGCCCATCGCTGCCGATACCGGGGTTGCGAGGACTGACCTGGCGCGCCAGCGCCGGGGGGTCTGCGACCGTGTTCTCGAAGCAATCGACATAGACGTAGTCGTTGCCGATGCCGTGCATTTTGGTGAAGGGAAGTGTCGTCATGGGTCTGCTTGGAGTCGCCGGTCTCTTGGGTTGCGGAATCGCGGGTGGGGGGAGCCCGAGTGCCCCTCCGCGCGAGTACCTAGCACGCGGGCGAGACGACTTGAAGATCTCGCCACGAACGTGGGAGCGCGGGTCAGTTCGACTCGAGCGGAAGTCTGCGCTGGATCTGCACCGGCTCGCACGGATCGCTCTCGTACCGATCCACCGTGATGGCGACGACGCGGTAGGAATAGAGCTCGCCGACCTCGACGCGCTCGTCGACGTAGTCGAAAGAGTTGGCCCGCTGGAAGCGTGTGCGATCCTCGACCGGAACGTCCGCCAGCTTGATGAAGGCACAGCAAGGGCGTCGCCGCTCGATCCGGAAGCCGTCGAGGTCGAGCATCTGTGAGCCGTCGGCGTAACGGGTCGGGCGCTTCCACCTGAGCTTGACTCCGCGTAGCTCGTTTTCGGCTGCGAGGCCCTCCACCACGCTCGGCACGACGAAGTGCGGCGGTCGGACGTCCGTCTTGCGGCCGCAAGCTGTCCCGAGCGAAATCGCGGCGGCGAAGATGAGGATCGCGCTCGTCGTCGGGGCGCCCCTCACTTGGTCTTCCTGCCTCCGCGGGCCTTCTTGTTGCTGCTCGGGCCCGCCAACTTCTTGACTCGTAGACGACGACGGAGGTTGGTCGGGGCGGTCCCGCCGGTCGCAGCGCGACGCCTGACGGCGGCTTCAGGAGTGAGCCACTCGAGGACGTCCTCCTCGAAAGACGGTGAGAAGGACTGAAGGTCCTCCAGCGTCAGTTCCGAGAGATGGCGTTCGTCGGCAATCGCCTTGCGGACAACGGCACCGACGATGCCGTGGGCCTCCCGAAACGGAATACCGCGGGTTGCCAGGTAGTCGGCGAGCTCGGTCGCCAAGGTGTAGCCCGCTTCCGCAGCCTCGCGCATCCGGTCGCCGCGTACGCGCAGGCGCGGTACCATCGCCGCCAGCACCTTGAGCGAGGCGGCTAGGGTGTCGATCGCATCGAAGAGCGGCGGCTTGTCTTCCTGCATGTCGCGGTTGTACGCGAGCGGGATCCCCTTCATCGTCGTCAGCAGGGACGTCAGGCTACCGTAGACCCGCCCCGTCTTGCCGCGCACCAACTCCGCGATGTCGGGGTTCTTCTTCTGCGGCATCATCGAGCTGCCAGTCGCGTAAGCGTCGGGAAGCTCGATGAAGCCGAAGTGCGGCGACGCCCAGAGAACGATCTCGTCGGACAGCCGGCTGAGATGCATCGCCAGGATCGCTCCGGCGGCGAGGAACTCGAGCGCGAAGTCCCGGTCGCTGACGGTGTCCAGGCTGTTTTCCGAGACCTTGTCGAAGCCGAGCAGCTGCGCGACGTATTCGCGGTCGATCGGGAAGGTGGTGCCGGCCAACGCACCGGCCCCGAGCGGCAACACATTGGTGCGGACGCGGCAATCGCGCAGGCGCTCGTCATCGCGCTCGAGCATCTCGTAGTAGGCGAGCAGGTGATGGCCGAAGAGAATCGGCTGCGCCGGCTGCAGGTGGGTGTAGCCCGGCATGATCACACCGAGGTTGGCGCGCGCGAGGTCACCGAGGGACCTCTGCAGCGAAGCAATCGCCGCACGCAACTCGTCGATGACGTCGCGCAGGTAGAGTCGGAGATCGAGGGCGACCTGGTCGTTGCGCGAGCGGGCGGTGTGGAGCTTGCCGCCGACCGGGCCGATCTTTTCGATCAATCGCCGCTCGATCGCCATGTGGACATCCTCGTCGCTCGGGATCGCGACGAAACGGCCGCTGTCGAACTCCCGCTCGATCGACTTCAGTCCCTTGACGATCCGATCGCGTTCGCCCGCGCCGATGATCTTCTGCTTCGCCAGCATGCGACAGTGCGCGATGCTCCCCGCAATGTCGTGGGCATAGAGTCTCCGGTCGACCGGGAAGGATGTCGTGAACGCATCGACCAGCGGGTCGGTCGACTCCTCCATTCGTCCCGCCCACGCTTTGTGTCCTTTAGGCATCGTTGGGCTCTCTGATCTCGTCGTTGGTTGTCCGTGGGTGCGCAACCGTGCGCGGCGATCCCATGTGCGAGGAGCCTGCGCTCAACCGTTCTGGTCGCGCAACTTGGCTCGGATCCGGAGGCGCAGCGCGTTCAGCCGGATGAAGCCCTCGGCGTCCGCCTGGCTATAGACGTCGTCCTCTTCGAAGGTCGCGACCTCCGGGTTGTAGAGGGACAGGTCGGACTTGCGGCCGACGACGCTGGCGTTGCCCTTGTAGAGCTTGAGGCGCACGGTGCCCGAGACGACCTTCTGGCTCTCGTCGATGGCGGCTTGCAGCATCTCGCGTTCGGGCGCGAACCAATAACCGTAGTACACCATCTCGGCGTAGCGGGGGATCATCGAGTCTCTCAGGTGCATGACCTCGCGATCGAGAGTCAGCGACTCGAGGGCTCGGTGTGCGTTGTAGAGGATGGTGCCGCCGGGCGTCTCGTACACACCCCGCGACTTCATGCCGACGTAGCGATTCTCAACCAGGTCGACGCGCCCGATCCCGTGGCGACCACCGAGCTGGTTGAGCACGGCGAGCAGATTCGCCGGACTGAGCTTCTCGCCATTGACGTGCGTCGGGTCGCCGGCGTCGAAGTCGATCTCGACGTACTCCGGCTTGTCGGGCGCCGACTCCGGCGATACCGACATGACGAACATGTCCTCGTACGGCTCCTGCCAGGGGTCCTCGAGCACGCCGCCTTCGAAACTAATGTGGAGAAGATTGCGATCCGTGCTGTAGGGCTTCTCGCGCGTCACCGGCACCGGAATGCCCTTGCTTTCGGCGTACTCGATCAGCTTGGTGCGCGAGCCCAGGTCCCAGGTGCGCCACGGCGCGATCACCTGAATCTCCGGTTCGAGCGCGTAACACGAGAGCTCGAAGCGGACCTGGTCGTTGCCTTTCCCGGTCGCTCCGTGAGCAACCGCGTCGGCTCCTTCGGCCCGTGCGATCTCGACCTGGCGCTTGGCGATGAGGGGTCGCGCGATCGAGGTACCGAGCAAGTAGGTGTGCTCGTAGATCGTGCTGGCGCGGAACACAGGGAAGACGAAGTCGCGTACGAACTCTTCTCGCAGATCGTCGATGTAGACGGCGCAGGCGCCGCCCGAGCGCGCCTTGCCATCCACTGGCGACAGCTCCTCGCCCTGGCCGAGATCGGCGCAGAACGCGACGACCGGAACCTCGTACTGCTCGATCAACCAGGCCAAGATGACCGAGGTGTCGAGCCCGCCGGAATAGGCCAACACGATCTTGTTCGGTTTTCTCTCCATCATTGTCCCCCGTGTCACGCCTGCCGCAGAAGCTGGTCGTTGAGCCAGACCAGAATCGCCTTTTGCACGTGCAATCGATTCTCCGCCTGATCGAATACGATCGAGGCGGGACCGTCGATGACTTCGGCCGTGACCTCCTCGCCGCGATGGGCGGGCAGGCAGTGCATCACCAGTGCATCATTCTTCGCTTGAGCCAGCGCGGCGGCGTTGAGCTGGAAGGGCGCAAATACCGCTTTGCGCTCCTCGGCTTCCTCTTCTTGCCCCATACTCGCCCAGACGTCGGTATAAGCGACGTCTGCATCGGAGAGCGCCTCGCTCGGGTCATGAGTGACTACGATGTCGGCGCCGTCCGCCCGCGCCGCAGCAACCACCGAGGCCTCGGGCTCATAGCCTTCGGGGCAAGCCAGCGCGAAGGTGAAACCGAAGCGCGCCGCGGCGCTGATCCAGGAGTTGGCCATATTGTTGCCGTCCCCGAGAAATGCGATGCGCTGATTTTCGAGCGATCCGCGGCGCTCGAGTACCGTAAAGCAGTCGCTCAGCACCTGGCACGGATGCAAGAGGTCCGACAGGCCGTTGATCACCGGCGTCGTGCTCGCCGCCTTCGCCAACTCGGTGAGCGAGTCGTGTTTCATGGTTCGCGCCATGATGAAGTCCACGAGTCTCTCCAGATTGCGCGCAATGTCGGCGACGCTCTCGCGCTCGCCGAGGCGAATGTCGCTCGGCGTTAGGTAGACGGCGTAGCCGCCGAGCTGCGTCATTCCGACCTGGAACGTCACCCGCGTGCGCAGGCTCGGCTTTTCGAAGATCATGGCCAGGGTCTTGCCGGCGACCAGTGGAGTCCGCTGGCCCGACTTCAACTCGCGCTTGAGTCGGGCGCCGAGGGAGAGAATCTCTCGCAACTCGTTCGCCGTGCAATCGGCGATCGCCAGGAAATCGCGTTTCATCAGGAGAGCACCTCCGCGAGGGTTTCCAGCGCGCTGTCGATTTCGTCGGCCGTGACCACCAGCGGTGGGGCCAGCCTCATGACGTTGCCGCCGGTGCTGTTGGTGATGAGCCCGTGGTCGCGACACGCGTCGACGTAGGGAGCGCTCGGCTCTTCGAGCACGGCTGCGACGAGCAACCCGCGGCCGCGGGCCGACGCGACCTTCGAATCACGCGCGGCGAGTGCCTCCAATCCGCCCAGGAGGCGCTGGCCCATGGCACGGCAATGGCCGAGAAGATCGTCGGACTCGATCGTCGCGAGGACGGCGTTGGCGACCGCGCAGGCGAGGGCGTTGCCGCCGAAGGTCGACCCGTGCGAACCGGGGTCGAAACTGGCGGCGACCGGCTCGGCGGCCAGCATCGCTCCGATCGGAAAGCCGCTGCCGAGGCCCTTGGCGAGACTGATGATGTCGGGCCGGACGTCTTCGTGTTGGTACGCGAAGAGAGTTCCCGTCCTGCCGATTCCGGTTTGAACCTCGTCGAGAATGAGCAGCAGCTCCTTGCGATCACAGAGCTCTCGCAAGTCCGAGAGGTAGCCCGGCGGCGGAACCACGACGCCGCCCTCGCCGAGGATGGGCTCCACCATGACCGCGATGGTGCGCTCGGTGAGAGCCTCCTCCACCGCACCCACGTCGCCGTACGGAGCATAGCGAAAGCCGCCCTGGGTGGGCTCGAAGCCGACTCGGACTTTCTCCTGACCGGTGGCGGCGATGGTCGCCAGGGTGCGTCCGTGGAACGAACCGAGGACGGTCACGATCTCGTAGCGACCCCCACCCGCGCCGTGCCCGTACTTTCTCGCCAGCTTGATGGCTGCCTCGTTTGCTTCGGCACCGCTGTTGCAGAAGAACACACGGTCGGCGAACGACGACTCGACCAAACGTTGCGCGAGCAGAGCTTGTGGCTCGCAGTAGTGCAAGTTCGACACCTGAAAGATCGCCTTCGATTGGCGTTCGAGAGCAGCCACAAGCGCGGGATGGCAGTGACCGAGGGAGGTCACGACGGTGCTCGAGAAGAAATCGAGGTACTCGCGGCCGTCCGCGTCCCACACCCGGCTCCCTTCGCCACGCACCAGCGCCAGCGGCGCCCGTGCGTAGGTCGGGAACAAGTACTTGTCACTGAGTTCTTTGATCTGCTGTGTATTCATCGGTCACTCACGGACGCCGGGCACCGTGCCCGATGCAGGGCGCCGGTTCCAGTGCGTCGTTGGTCCGCCAGGAGTCGGTCAGCGGCGGCGTACGACCTGCGTTCCAACGCCCTCGGACGTGAAGATTTCGAGCAAGAGGGCGTGCATCACCCGGCCGTCGACGATGTGCGTCTTGGAAACACCGCCGGCGAGGGCTTCGAGGCAGCAATCCACCTTCGGGATCATTCCACCTTCGATCACGCCTTTGTCGATCAGGTCGCGCGCCGTGGTTGCGTCGAGCGACGGCAGCACCGTCCCCTCGGGGCCGCGAATCCCCTCGACGTCGGTGAGGAGCACCAGTTTCTCGGCGCGCAGCGCCGCTGCGACGTGCGCGGCGACCAGGTCGGCGTTGATGTTGTAGGTGTTGCCGCGGTGGTCGACGCCGACCGGAGCGATCACAGGGATGTAGCCGTCGCGGTCGAGCGTATCGATGACGGCAGCGTCCACCTTGTCGACGGTTCCGACCATGCCGATATCGTCTTCCGCCGGCTGATCGTGACCTCCCAGCTTTCGAGCTCGAATCAGGCCACCGTCCTTGCCGGACAGGCCGACGGCGCGGCCGCCGTGCTGGTTGATCATACGCACGATCGCCTTGTTGACCTTGCCGACGAGCACCATCTCGACGACGTCCATCGTCTCGGCGTCGGTGACTCGCATGCCGCGTACGAAGCGCGACTCGATGCCGAGCCTTTCGAGCAAGCTGCCGATTTGCGGACCACCTCCGTGCACGATGACCGGATTCATTCCGGTGTATTTCAACAATACGATGTCGCGCGCGAAGCTCTCCTGGAGCTCTTCCTTGATCATGGCGTTGCCGCCGTACTTGATGACGACGGTCTTGCCGTTGAAGCTCTGGATATAGGGCAGGGCGTCGAGCAGAACCTTGGCTTTTTCAGCCGGAGACGCCTCGGCTCTCTTGCTGGCACTCATGGCTGCGTCGCGAGCGAAGCCGCGGCCGCCGCCGGTCCGTCACAGCGCTCAGAGAATATATCTGGAAAGATCTTCATCACTCACCACAGCCTCCAACTGATTGCGGACCTCGGCGGCGTCGATTGTCACCGTCGTCCGAGCCATTTCTGGCGCGTCGAAGGAGATCTGGTCAAGTAGGCGTTCCATGACCGTGTGAAGACGACGCGCGCCGATATTCTCGGTGCGCTCGTTGACGCGTGCGGCCACGGTTGCGATCTCGGTGATCGCGTCGTCGGTAAACACCAGCTGGACGCCTTCCGTCGCGAGCAGCGCTTCGTATTGTTTGAGCAGGGCGTTGTCGGGTTCGGTCAGAATCCGCACGAAATCGTCGCGGGTGAGAGCTTCGAGCTCTACACGAATGGGGAAACGCCCTTGGAACTCCGGGATCAGATCGGACGGCTTGCTGGTGTGGAAGGCGCCGGAGGCAATGAACAAGACGTGGTCGGTGCGCACGGCGCCGTGCTTGGTGTTGACGGTACATCCCTCGACAATCGGCAACAGGTCGCGCTGCACACCCTCGCGCGACACGTCGGCGCCGCTTGTCGCCTGGCGAGCGGCGATCTTGTCGATCTCGTCGATGAACACGATCCCCGACTGCTCCACCCGGCGCACGGCCTCACGGGTAACCGCTTCGAGGTCGAGTAGATTCCCCGCCTCCTCCTGGGTGAGCACCTCGAGCGCCTCGGACACCGGCAGGGACTGCTTGACGGTCTGCTTCGGCATCATGTTGGAGAACATGTCCTTCAAGTTGAACTCCATCTCCTCCATGCCCTGCGGCGTCATGATCTCCACCATCGGACTCGACGACTTGGTGGTCTCGAGTTGCACCTCGCGCTCGTCGAGCTTGCCGTCGCGCAACATCCTGCGCAGTTTCTCGCGGGTGCTGTCGTTCGAATCGCTATCGGAGGCGGCGGGCTGCGAAGTGGGCGGCGGCAGAAGCAGGTCGAGCACTCGCTCTTCGGCGCGCTGGCGGGCCTGAACCTCGACCTTGGCGCGCTCTTCCTCACGCACCATCGTGATGCCTTGCTCGATGAGATCCCGCACCATCGATTCTACGTCGCGACCGACGTAACCGACCTCGGTAAACTTGGTGGCCTCCACCTTGACGAAGGGCGCCTGCGCAAGCCGAGCCAGGCGGCGCGCGATCTCGGTCTTACCGACCCCGGTCGGACCGATCATGATGATGTTCTTGGGTGCGATTTCGTCGCGCAAGCTGCCCTCGACCTGCTGCCTTCGCCAGCGGTTGCGCAGGGCGAGGGCGACCGAACGCTTGGCGTTGCGTTGGCCGACGATGAAGCGGTCGAGCTCGGAGACGATTTCTCGTGGGGTCATCTGGGTCATTGCAAGCCCGATCAAGAGAGCTCTTCGATGACGAGAGTGTCGTTGGTGTAGACGCACAGCGAAGCGGCGATCCGCATCGACTCCTCCGCGATCGACCGCGCATCCAGGTCGGTATGTGCGATCAGGGCGCGCGCGGCAGCGAGTGCGAAGTTGCCGCCGGATCCGATCGCGATCGCCGGTTCGTCCGGCTCGATTACGTCGCCGCTACCGCTCAACACCAGAATGGTATCGCGACTGGCCGTCACCAACAGGGCCTCGAGCCGGCGTAGGACCCGATCGGTCCGCCAGTCCTTGCTCAGCTCGACCGCCGCCCGCGTGAGATTCCCGTTGAATTGCTGCAGCTTAGCCTCGAATTTGTCGAAAAGGGTAAAGGCATCGGCGGTGGCTCCCGCAAACCCCGCAAGGATTGCATCGTTGTGCAGGCGGCGAACCTTGCGAGCGCCGTGCTTCATTACGGCCGAGCCCATGGTGACCTGACCGTCGCCGGCCATGACGACTCGGTCGCCCTTGCGCAGCACGAGAATCGTCGTACTGCGAATCTCCGGATCTGTCTCTCGTCTAGCCATCAATCCAAGTCGATCAGCATGCGCATCGAAACGGGAGAAATCCAGTCCTCCACCGCCATTCTCCCGGGCGAGGGCCGCGGCCGCGGCGGGCAGAGCTACGAGCGCGGATGCGCCTTGTCGTAGGTCTCCATGAGCTGGTCGAGATTGACGTGGGTGTATTTCTGCGTCGTCGACAGGGATGCATGGCCGAGTAGCTCCTGGATGGCCCGGAGGTCGGCGCCGGCGCCGAGCAGGTGGGTCGCAAAGCTGTGCCGCAATGCGTGCGGGCTGATCTTCGCCGCGAGGCCACATTGGACGGTGTAGTTGTCGACCGCGCGGGCGACCGATCGGACGGTCAAGCGACCGCCGCGTTGGTTCAGAAAAATCGCCGCGTCGTCCTTGCGGCCGCGCGGGCAGAGCTCGCCGATGCGATCTCGGTAGGCGTGCAAGGCGTCGATCGCCGCCCGCCCGACTGGGACGATGCGCTCCTTGCGTCCCTTGCCGCGGACGCGCAGCAACTCCAACTCCTCATCGAGATCTTGCCAATCGAGCCCGACCAGCTCGCTGACACGCAGCCCGGCGGAGTAAATCACTTCGAGGATGGCGCGGTCGCGCGTTCCGGCGGCCGTTGCCGTGTCGGGAGTGTCCAGCAAACGAAAGATGTCGTCGACGGTGAGGTGGTTGGGAAGCTTCTTGTCCTGCTTGGGGGCCGAAACTCCGGCGGTCGGATCCGCGCTCAGGATTTCCTCGCGCAACAGATAGCGCGACAACCGCTTGACCGCCGACAGCTTACGGGCTGCCGAGCTGGCCGACGCGCGTCGCAGCTGCTCGACCAGGAAACCCCGCACGATGGTCTGGTCGAGCTCGCCGGCAGCCACGGCCTCGGGTTCGCGGCAACGACGTTCCGCGACAAAAGCGAGAAGTTGCATGAGGTCGGAGCGGTAGCCCCGCAGAGTATTGGGGGAGACGTTCTCCTCCACATCGAGACTGTGGAGGAAGCGCTCGATCTCTTCTTTCAGCTTCGCCATTTCTACCGATCGCAGCGCGCCGAACCTCGGTCGCTTCGCCGCGCCATCCTCGGTATATTTACCAAAATACATGACCGCCGTGAAATCGAGACCGATTCGAGGCGGAGCCCGGAGCCAAACGCAGCATATGTCCAAATCATGGGATCGAGTCGAGTTTCGCAGCAGGCGGGGCGTACGCCTGGTCGGCTGCTGGCACCGCGGCGCAGGCGATCGCGCGGTGATCCTGTGCCACGGCATGGAGTCGGCGAAGGAGGGCGACAAGTCCGTCGCGCTCGCCTCACGCCTGGCGGGCGCCGGCTGCGACGTTCTGCGTTTCGACTTCTCCTACGTAGGGGAGTCGGAAGGGGAGTTTATCGACATCACCGTCAGCGGTGAGGTCGACGACCTCGCGGGCGCGTGGACGTTCCTGGCGGAGCGCATCTCTGGGCCGATCGGCATCGTCGGGTCTTCTCTCGGCGGAACGGTGGCTGTGCTCTTCGCCGCCGAGCAGCACCAGGTAAGCGCGCTGGCGACGATTGCCGCTGTCGCGGTGCCCGGGCGTCGGGCACGGGCGCTGCCCGAGCAGGAGCGACGCCGCTGGCGCGAGCAAGGCTCCTACGATCTGCACGGCATTCGGGTCGGCAGTGCCTTCCTGGCCGACGTCGAGCAACTCGACGTCGTGGCCGCGATTCCGCGCATCGGCTGCCCGATCTTGCTGACGCACGGCACCGAGGATGAAGTCGTGCCGGTATCCGACGCGACTCTGATTTGCGACGCGACCGAGGGAAGGGCGGAGGTTCGGCTCTTTGCCGGAGCCGATCATCGCTTTTCCGACCCCGAAACACGCGCCGAGATGCTCGAGCAGATTGCGGCCTGGATGCTCGATCGGCTCGCGGCGGCGAGGGCGCCGCAACCCAACTCGCGGGCATAACGGTTGGCTCAGCCAATCCTCCGGACCGGTTGGGCGACTGGCGCTACCGTCCGTCATCTGGTGTAGGTGATCGGGTGTCGATTCGCATCGCAGCTCTCGCCCTCGCCGCGCTCGCCGTCGCGTGCACTCCGGACACCGATACGGCGGGCGGTGTCGCCCAGGCGTTTCTCGACGAACACTACGTGCGCATGGACCTGGCTGCCGCGCTCGAGCACTGTACCGGGCTGGCCCGCCACAAGGTCGAAGAAGAGATTCGTCTGATCGAGGGCCAGGAAATCGACGGAACGACCATGAAACCGAGTGTCAGCTACTCGCTCGCCGAGGAGCGCGCCACCGGGGAGAACCGCAAGACCTTCCTGTACGACGGCGAAGTCCGCTTGCGCGGCGGCGGTGAGTTCGAGATGCGCTGGATGGTGAGCGTCAAACGGGACGAAGGCGTGTGGAAGGTATCGAACTTCCAGGAGATGCAATGACACCGCGACCGGTTGTCGAATCGCTCTTCCGCGACAACGGCGACGGTAGCGCGCGACTGATCGGGGGGTTCTGCCGCGCCTGCAATCGGCCTCACTTCCCGCGCGGCGAAGTGTGTCCCTACTGCTCTTCGGAGTCGTGCGAAGAGCGAGAGCTCGGCCCGGGGGGCGCCTTGTGGTTGTTTACTTCGGTGCTGCGGTCACCGCCCGGATATCGAGGCGAGGTGCCGTACGGCTTCGGTGTCGTCGACCTCGACGAGGGCTTGCGGGTGGTTGCGCGCCTGACCGAATCGAAGCTCGAGCGACTGGCCCGCGGGCAGAGGATGCGACTGGTGGTCGACCACCTACACACCGACGACGACGGCCGCCCGGTGACGACCTACGCGTTTGCCGTGGACGACGGCACATGACGACCGCCGTCGAAATCGCCGGCGTCGGGCTGCACCCCTTCGGTCGCTTCGAGGACAAGAGCGTAGTCGATCTCGGCGCGACGGCGGTGCGCCGCGCCCTCGCCGACGCCGGAATCGGTGCCGGCGACTTCCAGGCCGCCTTCTGCGGCACGGTCTATTCGGGAGTCGCGGCGGGCCACAAGGTTCTC
>JANQHZ010000455.1 GCA_028282445.1 Candidatus Binatia bacterium
ACACGACCGCCATCCCGGCGCCGGCGTAGAGCAGCGCCGCGACCTGCTCCGCCGTGCGGCTGCGATACCAACCGTAGAGATTGGCCGCCGTCGCCGCCGTGGCGAACACCAACCCGAAGATGCGGCTGAGTGCATCGCAGCGCGTCAAGACGATCTCCTGACCCAGAAAGGACAGAGCGGCCGTGCTTCCTTCGGGCAAGACGACGATCGTGTAGAGCGACAGCAAGGGGGCGGCGACACAGACGACACGGCGTAGGGTGACCGGCAGCAGCGGCAACAGCAACGCCGCCGCCAGCATCGGCCAGAATGGAGGCGCCGCCGTCATCGATCGCCCTTCCCGCTCTCGTCGCGCAGCCTCGGGGCGAGCACCGACTTGGCCAACCAGATGAGTGCCCACGCGCCGGCATAACCGAAGACCGCTCCGTAGACCGGAATCGACTCCCACCAAACGTGCGGGTGAGGATTGCGTCCGAACACCGTCGCCAGAACCAGCAGAGCGATCAACGCCGCCAGCGCCCGTGCCGTCGCGCTCATTGCACCAACCTCGCGATCTCGTGCGCCATCGACCAGGCGCCGGCGCCGAGATCGGGCCACAGCCCGAGCAGGATCGAGGCCAGCGCGGTCAACACAAGCGGTACCAACATGGCGACGTTCGCTTCACCGTAGCTCGGAAACTCCTCCGACGAGCGGAAAAAGGCGGTGTAAACGATCGGGAAGAGGTAGGCGATGTTGAGCACTCCGCTTACGATCAGCACCAGCGCCAAGCCCATGTGATCGGCTTCGACCCCGCCGATGCAGAGGTACCACTTGCTGATGAATCCGTTGAGCGGCGGCACGCCGGCGAGCCCGAGCGCGCCGACGGCGAACGCCGCCATGGTCAGAGGCATTCGGCGACCGATGCCGGCGAGCTGGCTCACCCGATCGCACCCGGTGGTCACGTAGATCGCTCCGGCGCAAAAGAACAGCGTGATCTTGAGGAAGGCATGGTTGACCATGTGCAGCACGGCGCCCCCCGTCGCGCTCGGGGTCAGCAAGGCGGCGCCGAGCACGATGTACGAGAGGTGGCTGATGGTCGAATAGGCGAGGCGACGTTTGAGGTTGTCCTGCGACAGCGCCACGATCGACCCGAACAACACCGTCGCTGCGGCGAGATACGCCAACCAGTCGCCGGCACCCAGCTCGCCGAGCGCGCCGGCGCCGAACACGAAGGCGACCGTGCGCACGACCCCAAACACCCCCGATTTCACCACCGCCACCGCATGCAGCAGCGCGCTCACCGGGGTTGGCGCGACCATTGCGCTCGGCAGCCATCCCTGCATCGGCAGCAGCGCCGCCTTGACGCCGAACCCCACGATCAGCGCCGTGAATATGAAATACTGCGCAGCCGCCGGCGCATCGGCCAGGCTCGCGATACCGCCGGGTTCGAACTCGAGCGTCCCGGTCGTCGCGTAGAGTACCCCCATCGCAGCCAGCAACGAAACGCCCGCTCCGAGGGTGTAGGTCAGGTACTTGCGACTGGCGACCAGGGCGACTTCCGTCTCCTTGTGCACGACCAATGGATAGGTGGCAAAGGTCAGCAACTCGTAGAACAGGTAGAGGGTCAGCAAGTTCGCCGAGAACGCCACCCCAATCGTAGCCGACAGCGCCGCCGCAAAGCTCGCGTAGTAGCGGGTCTGCGCATGCTCGCGCAGCCCGCGCATGTACCCGATCGAGTAGACCGATGTGACCAGCCACAACACCGACGCGAGGGTGGCGAACACCGCCCCGAAAGCATCGACCCGCAATCGAAGCGCAACACCCGGGACCATCTCGACGATCGTCGTCTCGATCGGCGCCTGCACGTCGAGGCCCGCCACCATCCCACCGACGACACCGAGCAACAGCGTCGCACTCACCAAGGTGCACGCTTCCCGCACATTGGGTCGGCGTCCGGTGCGCAACACGGCTAATGCGCCGACGGCCGGAATCGCGACCGCGACGATCGGGCCCCAATCTCCGGTCATCGCAGTCCGACCTCCACCGCCGGAGCGCTCAGGGGCGTGAACGCCAGCACGCCGTCGAATGCGATCTGGTTGAGCAGTCCGATCACCACAAGGGAGACCGCGCCAACGGCGATCGGCGCCAACATCGGAATCGGTAACTCCTCGCGTTTCGCCACCTCACCGTCTTCCGAAAAGAAAACCGTCTCGAACAGACGCAGGAAGTACCAGGCGCTCAGCAGCGTGCCGCCCACCACCACGGCAAATAGGTCGTACCTGCCCGCCTCGAGACAACCCATCATGACGTACCACTTGCTGAAGAATCCCGCGCTCGGAGGGATCCCGATCATCGACAAGCCCGCCACCACCAGGGCCGCGGCGCTCAGCGGCATCTTGCGATGCAATCCGGCCATCGCCTCGATACC
>JANQHZ010000461.1 GCA_028282445.1 Candidatus Binatia bacterium
CCGATGTCGCAGCGCATCGTCGATTTCTTGCGAACGCACCTCGACCTGTGCCGCTGCGGAAACGCCTTGGTGGAGGCAGGCGAACAGTGCGATCCTGGCGACGATCCCACCCCTTGCTGCAGCCAATGCAGCTTCACCACGTCGTCCTGCGACGACGGGCAAGCGTGCACCTTCGGCGACACCTGCCTGAGCGGAACCTGTAGCGGCAGTGCGCAACCGGACCCCGACTGTCGCGAAACGACACCTGGATCTCGCCCGGTACTGCTGGTACGCAACCGCGACGGGGTCAACCGCGATCTCCTGTCTTGGCGTTGGAAACGAGGCGAAGCCACGAGTCACGCCGACTACGGCGACCCGACGCAGTCGAGCGACTACGCCCTATGCGTGTTCGAAGGCTCCGGCGCGAATGCTTCACTGGTCTACGGCGCATCGCTGCCGGCCGGCGGCGACTGTGCAGGCCGCCCGTGTTGGCGTGAGAAGATCGGCAAAGGCTTCGATTTCAAGGACAAGAGCGGGCAATACGGCGGCTTGCGACTCTTGAAGATCCGCCCAGGCGGCGATGGAAGAGCCAAGATCACCGCATCCGCCAAGGCCGGTTTCGATGCCGACGCGCTGCTGCCGCTTACCGCTCCCGTCACCGTGCAATTGAAGCGCCTCGACTCCGATGTCTGTTGGGGCGCCGCCCACAGCGACACGATCCGCTCGGACACGTCGATCTTCAAGGCAAGGGGCGAGTGAGGGAGCCCCCAGCCCCCCGGCTCGCTCGATTCGGGGGCATCCACCGGTTCGGGAGGTGTGCGTGAGCAAGTCGAAGACGCCCAAGAGTTTCACCACCGTCGAAGAGTGCGTCGAGGCGGTTGTCGACACACTGGGAACTACGCTGGTGCTCGGTGCGCCGCTCGGACTCGGCAAGCCCAACCAGCTGGTGAACGCATTCTACAGGCGCGCCGCCGCCGATTCGGCAATCGACCTGACCATCTTTACCGCCCTGTCGCTCGAGATACCCAAACCGGGAAGTGACATCGAAGCCCGGTTGCTCCAGCCCTTCTTTGATCGTCACTTCGGTGACTACGTCGAGCTCGACTACATCCGAGACCTGCGGGCCGGAAAGGTTCCGCGCAACGTCTCACTTCACGAGTTCTATTTTCGAGCCGGCTCGATGAAAGGGGTCGGCTCGGCGCAACGCGACTATGTCTCGACCAACTACACCTTTGTCGCGCGCGATCTGATCGACCGCGGAGTCAACGTTCTCGTACAACTCGTCGCCGAGGGTGAGGTCGACGGCGCGGACCGTCTCAGCCTCTCCTCCAACACCGACGTCACCCTCGACATCGTGCCGATGCTCGAAGCGGAGGGACGCCCGTTCCTGACCATCGCCCAGGTACACGCCGATCTGCCCTTCATGCACAACCGCGCGGTGGTCGAACCGGGCTACTTCGATTACATCATTCGCAACCCCAGCTACGATACGACCCTCTTCGCCATGCCGAACATGTCGGTCAACGCGACCGACTTCGCGATCGGCTTGCACGCGAGTACTCTGATCCGAGACGGCGGAACCCTGCAAATCGGCGTCGGCTCGCTCGGCGACGCGATCGCGTACAGCTGCCAGTTGAGACACAGCAACAATGACGCCTACCGACGCGTCACCGCTGAGCTCGAGAACGACCGCACCACAGTCGACACCATCGGCGGTCTCGGCGCCTTCGAGCAGGGCCTGTACGGCTGTAGCGAGATGTTCGTCAACGGCTTTCTGCACCTTCGCAACTCCGGAGTGCTGAAGCGCGAGGTCTTCGACGACGTCGTCCTACAGACCTTGCTCAACCGCGGCGAGATCGGCCCAAGTGTCGACGCCGGCACGCTCGAAGCCCTGCTGAAAGAGGGCGCCGTCGGACCGATCCTGTCGGCGGAGGACGTCGCCTACCTGACCCATTGGGGAGTGCTGCGAGGCGGCGCAAGCATCCGAGACGACAGGCTCGTGATCGACGACCAGGAGATCGGGCTCGACCTGAGCCGGCGCGAGAATTTCGAGGCATGCTGTCGGCACGCACTCGGTGACGCACTGACAAACGGGATCTTCATGCACGGCGCCTTCTTTCTCGGGCCGCCCGACTTTTACGAGGGACTGCGCTCGATGCCGCGCTCGGAAGCCGAGAAGATCGGCATGGACAGCGTGCGGCGGATCAATCGCATCGACGACCTCGTGCTGCACCCATTGCAGCGCCGGCACGCCCGCTTCATCAACACCGGGATGATGGTGACTCTCTCCGGCGCGGTCGTATCCGACGGACTCGAGAACGGTCAGATCGTCAGCGGCGTCGGTGGCCAGTACAACTTCGTCGCGCAAGCGCACGAGCTGCCCGGCGCCCGCTCGATCATCTGCGTTCGCTCGACTCGTGGCAGCGCACGCGACAGCCGATCCAACATCGTCTGGAACTACGGCCACACGACGATCCCGCGCCACCTCCGCGACATCGTCGTCACCGAATACGGTGTCGCCAACCTGCGCGGTAAGAGCGACGACGAGATCATCGCAGCCCTTCTCGACATAACCGACTCCCGCTTCCAAGAAGATCTGCTGGAGACCGCGGTTCGCGCCGGAAAGATCTCCGCCGACTACGCGATTCCGGATAGCCGACGCCACAACACCCCCGAACGAGTTGCCGAGATCATCGGACGTGAACAGGCTGCCGGATGGTTCCCCCCATTCCCCTTGGGAACCGAGCTCACCGACGACGAGATCGCACTTGGGAAGAGCTTGCGCGACATCAAGGCCCTGATGGACGAGCCCACCGCACTCGTGCGGGCAGTCGTCCGATCGTTCATTCACGACGTCGATGAAACCCAAGCCGCCCGTTACCTCGAGCGTATCGGACTCGAACACCCAAACACCCCGCGCGAGATGATCCTTCAACACCTGCTGCTGCTCGAGCTGGAAGAGGAAGGATACCTGCGGCCACTCTGAACACGAGTGTGCAGCTCGATCGCAGGCGGGTAGAATCCGCGCTTGTCGACAACGCCGGACTTCTCATTATCGAGACAAATCCATCCGCTCGATTCACAATATAGAGAAAGCGCCGTCGCGAAGAGTTACGCCGCATTAATGCGTTGACCTGCGGCACGGGCTTAGTAGAACGTAACCAGCATTGTACCTGGCGCGAGTTTCAGTGGGGGATTGATGCAGATGGTGCGACATACGCAGCGATGGTTCGGTTGTATCCTGATTGGCTTCGCAGCTGCGGCGATGTTCGGTTGTAGCGATGACGACAGCGGGGCGGACGATAGCGGCCCTTTTGCAGGCGGATTCCTCGGGCTCGGCAACGTCGAGCGTAACGTAACTCGATGCGGCGAGTGCCACCCTGCGCAGCAAGCGAATTGGGCCGAGACCGATCACGCTCACGCCTTCCAGACTCTGGCGGACATCGGACGCGAGAGCACCGATTTGATTTGCGCGCGCTGCCACAACGTCTCCGATCTCGGCAACGACCTCATGGACGACTCGCTCGGGTACGTAATGGACGCCAACCCCCGACTGCGCAACGTTCAGTGCGAGAACTGCCACGGGCCGGGAGCTGAGCACTTGGCCGACCCGACGAACGCACCGTTCCCACCGATTGGCGTCGACCTCGACCTCGGTTGCGGCGAGTGTCACCAGGACGCGCACCATCCGTTTGTCGAGGAGTGGATCGACTCGGCACACGCCGAATCGCACGTATCGGGATCGAGCTTCGGCCTCAACGTCGCGCAGGACCCGCGATGCGCATACTGCCATGTCGCTCAGTCGTTCATCGAGTTCGTCAAGAGCGACGGCACCAACACCGTGATCACAACGGAGCCCGAACCGATCACCTGCGTCGCCTGCCACGACCCGCACGGCAACGGCAGCGAGGGGCAACTTCGCCAGATCGCCGGCGAGCCCATCAATTGCGCCTTCTGCCACAATTCCGGCGATGCGACGATCGGCGACGAGCCGCACCATCCGCAGGCCAACGTCATTCTCGGCGAAGCCGGGTACTTCTTCGACGGCGTGGAGAATCCGGGAGCCTCGACCCACGGCAGCCTGATCAACAACCCGGACCTTTGCGCCGGTTGTCACGTCGTCACGGTGCCCTACATGCGGGAGGGCGACCTCGAGATTCCCGCGCAGGTCGGTCATACCTTCTTGGCGATTCCGGTGATCGACGAGACGACCGGCGAGCGCAACGTCGAAGATTGCATGGTGTGCCACTCCAACCCGACGCTGCTGCTCGAGCGATACGAGCAACGAATCGAGCCGCTCTTCGAGGAGTTGGAGGCAGCACTGGAGGCCGTGCCCGAGTCGCAACGCCAGACCGAAGCCTACCTGGGCGCGCTTTTCAATTTCGAGTTGCTCGAAGCCGATTCGAGTCGCGGCATCCACAACCCGCCTCTATCGACTGTATTGCTCGAGTCCTCGATCGCTGCGCTCGAGGATCTCTGAGCGGCCCATGGATTGCGAAGCTGGACCGGATGAGAGCAGCCATCGCGCCAAGCGGCGCTCGCGGCGCGCAAAGCTCCTGACCGCGGCGCTCCTCGCCGCCGCCGTATACGCCTGCTCCGGAATCCTCTTCCAAGCCCCCACACTTCCCGAGATCGAAGGCGCCGAAACGGTCGGGGCGGAAACCTGCACGGGTTGCCACGACGGTATCGCGGAGTCGTTTCCGGGCCAGGCGCACCGCACCATGGCGCAGGAGAGCGCAGCGTGCGAAACCTGCCACGGTGCCGGCAGCGTGCACGCCGAGAGCTACGATCGAGCCGACATCCTCAACCGCGATATACTGCGAGGGCTCGATGCCGCACAGAAGTCGCAGCTCTGCCTCGGGTGTCACAAGAACGACATCCAGGCGTTTTGGAGCAGTGACCACGCCGACGCAGGGGTCTCGTGCTGGAGTTGCCACGCCGACGCCCTGCACGCAGTCAGCGAGCGCGAGGACGACGAGAGCTACGAACAGGCCTCGCCTTGGGGCAAGGTCGCGCCGGTCGACCTCCACCGCGGACGCGTCACCTCTCTCGCGAAACCACTGCCCAGTAGTCGGGGAGCCGACTTCTGCTACCAGTGCCACGAGACCGCCGAAAACGACTTTCTTCTCCAGTTCCACCACCCGGTGCCGGAAGGCCGAATGGAATGCGGGGACTGCCACTCGGTGCACGGCGATCCGGTTCCGAACCTGTCCGCCGACGAGCAGAACTGCATCTCCTGCCACAAAGAGATCGTGGGT
>JANQHZ010000507.1 GCA_028282445.1 Candidatus Binatia bacterium
CGTATCGAAGAGGTGCCGTGTCGAGACCACGTCATCGACCCGAGCGCGCTCGCCGCGCGGCGTGATCACCCACAACGGAACGCGAAGGTGAGTCTGGTAGAGCGACGCGTCGTGCAGAAAGAGTCCGTGCTCACCGAATCCTTCCCCGTGATCGCTGGTGACGATCACCAGGGTATCGTCCAGCAGAGCGTCACCCTCCAGGCGTGCGAAGAAAGACTCGAGCGCGGCGTCGGTCATTGCCACCGCGCGCCGGTATCGCCTCTCCAGCGTCGCGCGGACACGCTCTGCCATTTCGAAACCCGCTTCGAGGTAGCGGTGCTGGCCCAAACGAGACAGGGCATACGGGGCCACCAGGTTCTCGCACACCGCATCGAGACTGCGCCATGGCCGCATCAGGGACCTCGGGGTCGCCGCATAGGGGGCGTGAACGTCGTACAAATTGGCGAACAAGAAGAATCGCCGGTTACGTGCCCGCAGCTCCTTGATCCGCCCGGCCAGGTAGCTGAGTAAGCGATCGTCCGCCGGACGAAGCGCCCTGGCGAATGCCGCGACGAATCGGCGCTCGCGCCCACCCAGCTTGGGAAAAAACCCGGTGCCGCGAATGTGCCTGCGCAAGCGCGGCTTGGCCAGTGCTAACAGCAGGGCCGTAGGGTCGCAACGGTCGGCCCCGTGGTCGATGGAGGTCCGCCGTACGAAACCTCGGGAGATTCCCGGAATCGAGCCGTCAAAAACGAAGTTCCTGGTGACCGACTCACACAGGTAGCCGAGCTCGCCTAACCTCTCCGCCAGAGTGGGGGCCGACGCCCGGTACGCCATCGAGTGAAAATGGGCACCGTGCTCGCTCGGCATCAGGCCGGTGAACATGCTCGCGTGGCTCGGAAGCGTCCAACACTCGGTCGCGTACGCACGCGTAAACGAAACCGACCGCTTCGCCATCGAGTCCAGAAAGGGGGTGCAGGCAACAATGCCGTCAGCGAAGCGCTGCGCGCGCAGTGAATCCACAACGAGGAGAAGGACGTCCATCCGGACGCCATCATCCCCTTCGGCTAGATACGTGTCAACTAGACAAACGACCTACGTATCTGCTTAGACCTAGCGCCCGAGAAGCCGCCGCGCCGAGGCCGCGATTCCCTTGGAATCGAGCCCTTGCGACGCCATCTGTTGCCACAACCCCCCGGCCCCCTCGCTGTTGGTACCGATGTGCGCGTAGCGGCCGGCGAAGCCGCGTTTGAGCAACTCCGTCCCGAAGCGCGACCCCAGGCCGGTCTTGACGTTCAGCCCTTCCGCAACCAGCACGAACGGCGCCTTTGCCAGACGCGCCATCATCTCCTCGTCGTACGCGTTGAGGGTACATTTGTTGACCAGACCGACGTCCACTCCGTCCTCGCGGAGCGAAGAGACTGCGTCGAGAGCACGATGGAGGGTCTCGCCGAACGATACGACGTATCCGCCCGCACCCGACCGGATCAGATCGTCCCGGCCCGACGTGAAGCGGTGGGAGTCGCCGAAGAAGAGGCCCCCGGATTCGTCGAGAATGTCCGGGACGGTCGAACGGGTCGAGAAGATGAATCGACATCCGAGATCGCCGTAGATCGACTCGAGACAGAAGCGAAACTGATGCCGGTCGGCTGGAAAGTACAAGCGCGTGGGATCGCTGCCGCCGTCGGGAAGACCGCCATCGGCAAACAGATTGTTCAGCCCGAAATGGCAGGTGTTGTCCGCCATGTCGTCGCAGCCCGAATGCGAGAGGTGGACCAACACGTTCGATTGGT
>JANQHZ010000565.1 GCA_028282445.1 Candidatus Binatia bacterium
TGGGCAGATCTCAGCGATGATTCGCGACGTCGAAAAGGCCGCGAAGCAGATTCGCAACGAGGTTAGCAAGCAGTACAAGGCCACGCCGAAAGTACTCGACCAGGCCGCTTCGCAGTTGCGACGCGGCGCGGCCGAAGCGGCTTACCAGGTCGAGCGCTACATTCGCGAAGTGCGCATGGACTTGGAATCGGCTCCGAAAAGGAAAACCACCAAGAAGCGCGCGACCAAGAAACGCGCCACGAAGAAACGGGCGACCAAGAAGCGTACCGCCAAGAAAGCGGGCACTCGCAAGGCCGCAAAGAAGACGACCAGAAAGACTGCCAAGAAGCGCGCTCGCCGATAGGCAGCGACAGCATCGGATCGCCGACGATCGAGCGCTCCCAACCGAGTGCAGACGACGAGGCGAGCTTCGCAACCAGCGGACGCCGACGACCATGTCTTCGGGGCCGGCGACATCGCCGGCCCCGGCGCCCGCGTCAGGATCGATCGGAGTCGCCCACTCGACTCTGTTTCTTCATCCGTCACTCGCAGCCGAGTGAGCATTCAATTTCCATCCAACGCGTGTGACGGATGGCGTGGCTTCAGCAAGGAAGATCGCGGTGGCGGAGGAAGCGAGTAGGAAGGAAGTCGGCGTCGCCGCGCTGCTTCTCGCCGCCAGCGTCATGCTGTCGCGCGTGCTCGGTTACGCACGCGAGGCACTGCTCGCGTACCGCGTCGGTGCCGGCGCCGACGCCGACGCATACTACGCGGCGTTCCAGATCCCAGACCTGCTGAACTATCTTCTCGCCGGCGGCGCTCTCTCGATCGCGTTTCTGCCTCTCTATACGCGGCAGCGAGCGCGCGGCAGGGAGTCGGAAGCGGATGACCTTCTGGCGGTCGTGCTCGGCACACTGGGCGCGTTCGCCGTCTGCGCGACCGCGCTGCTGTGGTGGCAGGCGCCGAACCTCACCGCACTGCAGTTCCCGAGATTCGATCCATCGACCCGCGACCTCACGACTCGATTGACCCGCATCGTCCTACCGGCTCAGATCTTCTTCGTCGCCGGCGGGGTCATCAACGCGACACTGCTCGCACGCGGTCGCTTCCGGGCGGCGGCCGCCGCTCCGCTGCTGTACAACGGAGGCATCATCGTCGGAGGCTTGGCGCTAGCACCACTTACCGAAGCGCCGGTCGAGGGATTCTCGTGGGGCGCCCTGGCCGGCGCCATCCTCGGTCCGTTCCTGGCGCCGCTGATCGACGCGCGGCGGCGGGTCAGAATCGGCATCCGCATCGCGCCGCTCGACCGCTCGTTCCTGGCCTACCTATGGATCGCCGCTCCGCTGATGCTCGGACAGACTCTGCTCACCGTCGACGAGTGGTACGAGCGCTGGTTCGGCGCGCTGCTCGAACCCGGCACGGTCGCCCATCTGAGCTACGCCCGACGGCTGATGCTGGTCCCGGTCGCGGTCGTCGGACAGGCGATCGCCGCTGCCGCCCTGCCCGCAATGGCCCAGTTGTGGGCCGACGAGAAGACAACCGAGCTGAACTCGCTCGTATTGCGCACTCTCCAAACCGGCGTCGCCCTCGCCGCCTTCTGCGCCGCCGGATTCTTCTTGTTTGCCGAACCGATCGTCGCGCTGATCTACCAACGCGGTGCCTTCGACGCCGCCGACACCACCGCGGTTTCCGCAATTCTCGGGCTGCTATCGCTGGCGGTTCCGGCCTGGATCGCACAACAGATCGTCACGCGGGCGTTCTACGCACGCAGCGACACATGGCGCCCCATGGCTCTGGGAACGGTCTTCGCGCTCGCCGCGATCCCGCTCTACCTCGTGCTCGGTCGCCGCTACGGAGCGATCGGGCTGGCAATCGCCCCCGGGATCGCCATGACCGCAAACGCAATTGCCACGATCCTACTGGCGCGCTGGTACCACGGCGCGCCGGACCTTCGCGAGTTGTTTGGAACGACTTGGCGCGCCGTCCTCATCGCCGCCATGGCCGCGGGCACGACCGTCGCCGTCTTCGGCCGGGCGACATCGGACTGGACCGCGCTCCTCGCTCAGGGGGCTCTCTTCGCCCTGCTCCTGTTGATCGGCGCTACCGGGTTGGGAGACAGCGCCGTCCGCGGCGCCTTGAAGCAACCCTTGGTGGGGATCTGGCGGCGGCTGCGGCGACTCATTCCTTGAGCCGCACCCAAAGGTGCCCATCGCGAACCTCGATGTTCGATACGCCTTTCGAGAACTGATCCCAGAAGCCGCCCTCGCTGCCGAATTTCTCGACGAGGTTCTCGTTCTTGATGTCCCCCCACCAAGCCCCCGGAATCGGAACGCCGCCCAAGCTGACACCACGGATCGCGACCACCGGCCGGCCGGCCGCGTAGGCCAGCTCGAGACCGAAGTTGAAGCGCAGAGTCTTGCCTCCCAAGACCGGAAGGTCCGGGTCGACCGGAACCAAGAGCTTCACGCTCACCAGGTCGTCCGCAAGGTCGATGGCGACCCGGCGAGCGACGTCGGGATCGTTGGCGACCAGAGAGTTCAACTCACGCTCGGTCAAACGAATCTCGCGATCAGCGTCTTTCTCCACGTAGGGCTCCGGCACGAGAGGATCATCGGCCGGCGGCGCGTCGCCGCGGTCACTCGCGCGCGCACCTCCGCGATCGAGGGCCGCCAGCTTCTCGTCGAGCGCCGCCTGCTCGGTCCGACTCAACTGCGTCGGCTCAAAGGGGTCGGCGTAGACGTTGCTGTTCAACCACCAAGCGGTTCCGATCGCGGTCACGAGGACGACCGCAACCAAAGCGGCGAGCAACCCGACCAGGGCGAACCCCTTGCGACCGATACCCGTCATTCGTTCACCTCCCACTGCGGCGACCCTGCCGCGTTCCCGCGAAATGGGCCGTCGAAAATCCAAGCTACAGGAAGCACCCCGGCCGAGCGAACCGGACGCCCGGTCACCCGACACGGCATTCTGCAAGATAGGAGACCGAGACGAGCGAAACGTTGATGACGGACCGCCGGGCCCGGGCTTAAATGGCGGCCATGGCGATCGCCGAAGTCCATGCGACCCCCCCGACCGCTCCCGACACCACGGCGACGGACTTTCGCGAGCAGATAAACCGCGAGGTAGCCCACCGAATGCCGAACGCGGTGATCCTGTTCATGGCGATGATGATCGCCGCATTCGCGATCGAATGGGCCTATCATCCCGATCGCATCGCGATGCTGATGCTCTGCACCGGCACACTGACCGCGACCTGCGCGGTCGGTGTTTGGGTTCTCCGCCAACGCCCCGACCACGCCGCCGAGATTACCATTTCGACCGTTCTCGTACTCGCAATCGTCCTGGCACTCTACCTGAGCCTGATCGAACGCAGCAGCGAGCTTTGTCTCCTCGCCATGATCGGCTACCTGACCGGCCTGGTCGTGCAGTTTCCCTGGGGCCCGCGCTACCAAGCGGCGGCTGCGGTCGGCGTATGGACGGTATACGCGTTGACCCTGCTCAGCCCGACCCAACCTCATCTGCCTGTACCGTACGGCCTATTCGCGCTCACCACACACGGGATCATGACCGTGCTGGGCGCCTCCCTGCTCGACCGCTACCGATGGTCGGCCTTCAGCGAAGCGGCTGAAGCCGAGAAGATGGCGGCGCAAGCGGCTCGCGCAAATCGCGCAAAGTCGGACTTCCTGGCCACGGTCTCACATGAGCTGCGCACACCGTTGAACATCATCTTCGGATACATCGACCTGCTCATCGACGATGCCTTCCCAACTTCGGCAGAGCGCACCGACGCTCTTCGCCGGGTTCGTTCCCAGTCCGGCAATCTCCTCGACATGATCCAGGCGATGCTCGACATCAACAAGCTCGAGGCAGGCGGAGTCATGGTCGATACCGCAGAGTTTCGACTTGGCGAGTTCATGACACATCTCCAAACAGCCGTACCGGCAACTTGGTGTAAGGATGGCGTGGCCTTGGTGTGGGAGTCGGATGGCGGCAGCGCTGTAATGGAGAGCGACCCCGACAAGATCGAGATCGTCCTACGCAACCTCATTCACAACGCGCTGAAGTACACCGATCGCGGTGAGGTGCGCGTACGAGCAACGGCAAAACCTGGAAACTGCAACGTAGCGTTCACGGTTTCCGACACCGGTCAGGGAATCCCGCCCGATGATCTCGAGCGGATCTTCCAGATGTTTCATCAGAGCGCGAACGGACCGCCACGCCAGGGTGGAGTCGGGCTCGGTCTGTTCCTCGCGCGACAACTGACCGGCGCCCTCGGCGGAGAGATCAGCGCCGAATCCGAAATCGGCAACGGAGCTCGCTTTACGGTCCGGCTACCTTTGAAGCTGCCGACACGACATACGCATCCGGTTCGCCCGGAATAGGCGGCCGGCCAGCGGGAGTCGATTCGCGCTGTTGCGAATTGCAACCGCCTAAGAGAATCGCGTAGCCTTCGACCGGGATGACCGGGGGCGGTAACGGCGCTAAGGTGTCGGCGAGAGAGATGGCGACCTTTCGAGATCTCGACACCGCGGCAGCGCGTGGCATGAGCCTCGCCTACCAGGCATCCCAGCATCCGACGCGAGTCGCGCTCCGGTCGAAACGCGGCAACCGTACCTTCGCCGAGCCCAACCGGCGCGCCAACCGCATCGCTCGAAGGTTGCGGGCAGGCGGGGTGCGTGCCGGCGACGGAGTCGCCTTGCTGTGCCCCAATCGGCCCGAGTTCGCCGAGGTGTTCTTCGCCTGCCAACGACTCGGTGTACGGCTGACTCCGGTCAACT
>JANQHZ010000587.1 GCA_028282445.1 Candidatus Binatia bacterium
TCGGGTTGCGTCTCGACCGCCTTCGACAGCGCGTCTGCAGACGACAGATCTTCGGCGACCGCATCGAGCACGGCGACGTCGTGGTCGGCATCGAGCAGCCCCGAGAGCACCAGCAGGTCGACCGGTGCCCACAGATAGTCGGCCTTGGTCGTCTCGCCGCATGAATAGTGCCGCAGTAGGGGTCTTCCCTGCGTCGGCGACGGTGGGTTGAGGAGCAAGACGCGGGCCATCAGTGCGAAGATAGTGCGGACTCCCCCCCGGGTGCAAAGACCGGCTTGCACCCTCGGCGGCCGGAATCCTCCGTCGCACGGGCAACCTTCCTACGGTCTCGGGCGGTCGGTGCGTTCGGAGCCCGGCGTTATGACTCCCCCCAGCCCCGTGCTAGACACTCGAGCGAAGACGTGGCCAGCGACGACACGACATCGATCGGCACTCCGGTGACCGGCACCGATAGCAGTGACAGCGGACTATCCGGGTGGCGCATCGCGCGCGTCACCGGCGCCTTCCCGACCGCGGTATCGTTTTGGATGGAGCGCGTCGACGGCGAGGCTTCGATCCAGATCCTGGTGCGCCAGCGCGGCGAAACCCAAGCCCTCCAGTCGACCCGGTTGGGCGACGTTTCGTACCGCCAGTTTGCCGGCATCGACGAGCGCCAGGCCGCCGACGTGACCCGTGCGTTTGCGGAAGGCCTGGAGAGCGGCGGAGTACCGGTCGCTCGCTACTTCCCCCACCTATCGACCGATGCGGACATCGCGGACGATCGCTCCAGGCAGCGGCTGGCGCAAGTCATGGAACCCGCGATTCCCCTCCTTGGCGACCACCGCGAAGGCTTCAATGAAGTGTCCGCGGACATTCGGTCAGCGCAGCTCATCTTCGACCCGCCCGGAATCGCCGAGTTCATCGCACCCGAGATCGAGGTCGACGGCGAAGCCCTCCTCGGCTGGGTGTTTCGCAGCGTATACCTGCCGAGCGTAGCACGTCGCGAGAGCGCCGATTTCTCGATGTACATGCTGGAGTTCACCCGCGACGACAGCGAGCAGGCAGCGAGGCTGACATTGCGCGTCGACGGCCGCGACACCAAGGCCTTCGGGCGCTGTGGACGCTTGTCCCTCGGCATCGCCCATGACGGCGAGATCGATACCGTGCCGATCGAGGTTGCGTCGCTGGCATCGTGGGTCGTCGCGTTGCTGCGATTGCGCTCTTCGTCCGAGCTCGAGATCGAGATCCCGCAGTCGTTGACCGACCTGAGGGCGATCTCCCATCCGCCGAGTCAGGACGCGATGGAAGCCCGCATCGAAGGCGACGACGACGATCGAACAGCCGTTGTCGAGCAGGCAACGCCGCCCGCACTCAATCTCGCTCTCGACCCCGAATGCGGTCAAAAGTGCGTCTTCTGCTCGGTAAAATCGTATGTGATGCCGACCGATGCCGGCGATACCGATCTCGAAGACGTCCGTATGCGGCTCCAGCAAGCCGCGCAACGCGGTGTCGCCGAGGTCCGACTCAACGGCATCGACCCTCTGCCCC
>JANQHZ010000598.1 GCA_028282445.1 Candidatus Binatia bacterium
ACCGATGACCACCGTGCCGTCCGCCGCCACGTCCAAATGGCGAATACTGGACTTCGGCTCCGCGATCGCGAGATCATCGACCCGCTTTCCGCTGCTCACATCGATGTACGTCAGCCGGGACTGCATCGTGTCGAGATTGAGCTTGGCTCGGCCGGTGTCGGGGTGCGTTGCAATGCCGCCGTTGGCGATCACTAGGGTCTGGCCGTCGGGCATCAGCCGGATGTCGTGCGGTCCGATTCCGTAGCTCTCATATTCGCCGAGCACACGGTACGTACGTGCGTCGCGGATGCCGATCTTTCCCTTGCCGGATCCGATGTCGGACTCCGTAGTGAACAGTATCTTCCCGTCTCGGCTGAAGCAGCCGTGACCGTAGAGATGTCGGTTTGATGAGCACTCGAAGCGGCGTTCGACGACACCGCCCTCCAAGTCGACCTCGATCGCAGACGTTCCCGGTCGGCGAGCGAACATCAACACGGACCCGGGGCGCAACGGGTGTTGCGTCCCTCCATGCCCGCGGAACCCCGATAGGGCTGTTTCCACCTGCGAGGCACCCGACCGGTACCAGCTCAGGCCGTAGGCATCGCTTCGACTGCCCTGGGCGGAGAACCAGATGTCGCGTCCTGCCTGCGGCTCGAGCGCCCGGATCACGGAACGCGGCGCGAGCGCAAACGACGCAAGACCCGCAAGCAGTGCCCTGCGCTCGGGCGAAAAACTCTCGCTTCTGGATCTCATTTTCACAGCGACTCGACAAAACGGATCAGCGTCTGGCGATCGCGCTTGTTCATTCCTGCAAATCGATCTCTGGCGGCCTGCGATTCTCCACCGTGCCACAGAATGGCAGCTTCGACGCCCCGAGCGCGGCCGTCGTGCAAGAAGTTGTTGCTGCCGTTGACTGCCTCGCTCAAGCCGACACCCCACAACGGTGGGGTCCGCCACTCGGCGCCGCTCGCCAGGTAGTCGGATCGGCCGTCGGCCAGGTCGGGGCCCATGTCGTGCAGCAACAGATCGGTGTACGGCCAGATGACCTGCCCGGAAAGGTGTGGATAGGCGTCGGACTCACCGGTAACGAAGCTCGGGTTGTGACAGGTCTGGCAGCCGGTCTGATAGAATAACGTGCGCCCCTTTCGCACCTCTGGTTGCTCCTCCCCGCGCCGTCGCGGTACGCCCAGGTTGCGAGTGAAGTCGACCACGAGTTGCAGAAGGGGCTCCGAGAGCTCGACGCTCGCACCGCCGTCACGCGGCGGGTCGTTTCCGTTCGGCGTTCGAAGACACAAATCCTGGGCGGGCGTACAAGGTTGGTGGGGAAAGACGGGATTGGAGATGCCGATATCGTTGACGAAGGCGGCGGCCGTTTGCACGCGTACGTTGGCCTGGTTTGCTTTCAGTCCGAAGCGACCGGCGACCGTCTTGCCGGCCTCGGGGTCCCACACCCGATTGACCCTGCCGGAAATACCGTCGCCGTCCCGGTCGTCGGGGTCGGCAAGGGAGTCGATCGCGTCCTGCTCGACCAGGTCGAGTAGGCCCATTCCCAGGATCGGCGGCGCGTTGCGCAACGAAACACGCGTGTCCGGATGAAGTTCGCCGTAGCCGAGATTGCGCGTGACGACCTTCGGCGACCTGAGCTCGACCGTCTCGCCGTCGGGATAGGTGAATTGCCGCTTCTGCCACTCGACGAAGGTATAGCCTTCGGGATCCGCCTCCGTTCCACTGAGTTTCTCGGCTCCTTTGAGCGAGCGTAGCTGGTGGGCGAGGGAGACCGATTGCGACTGCAGCTGATCTCCATAGACCGGTTCTGGAACCACGCCGCGAACGGCGTCGTCTCCCGGTAGGCTCAGTCGAACGACGGCGTGTTGCACCGGACGCTTGTCGTCGTCCGGCATCCGACCGCGTCCGCCGTTGGCATGACAGGCGAGGCAGGTGCGGGCGTTGTAGATCGGACCGAGCCCATCGCGCGCGTCGGTCGTAGTCGGAGCCTTGATCCACGGTTGATGGGCGAGCGCCTTGCCGGCGTGGAAATCCGGTTTTGCGGCTTGTGGCAGGTTGCCGGCGGGTTGCATGAACGACGGAAAGGCCTGGCGGACGGTCGTGGCAGCGCCGCCGGGCAGGGATTCCGAATCCGACAATGGCATAACGCCCGCAGTTGTTCCGTCCGATCCGAACGATCGGGTCAGGCCGAACAACGCCAACACGACCACCACCATCGAACTCCGGAAAACCAGCCAAGGCCTCGATCGCATCAGCTGAGAGTTGCCGGAACCCGCCCTGCCGGAACGACGCAACCCGGGCTTATGCCCGGGTTGCCGCTCTTCGATCGTCATCGCGTCAATGCGGACTTCGCCGAACCGAGGTAGGCTCAATTCTACCCGTCTGCGTCGGACGAGTCCGTTCCCCTTATGCCGGGCACGGCTCCAGAGGATTGTTGGTGTCGCATCCTGTGCCGTCGTCGTCTACGACATCCGATGTAATGCCGAGATCGAGCGCGATCTCGGCGATCAGCGCGGACTGGGCATTGAGGGCTAGGATTGTCAGGTACATCGGATTGTCGCGGTTCTGATTGGCGGCCATGATCAGATTGTCGACAGGCAGCCCATCAATCGCCGCAGAAGAGTCGATCCCCTCGTAGGCGGTTTTGGTTTCCGCCAGCGCTTCCTCGAGCTCTTGAGCCGAATCGCTCAGGCCGGACTGCCGGAGGAGCTCGTCGAATCCGAAGGCTGACACCGCTCGTCCCGTTTGGTCGACGTTGCCGTCCAAGGTGCTGTCGTAGCCCGCGTAGTCGCCGAAGTAGCTGTTGGCGATGCCCTCGGCGTTCAAATAGATGTCGCGGTGGGTGTTGTCGGAGAAGCAGGAGTGCTCGTCCTCTTGCGAGTTCGAAGAGAAGGCGATCTGCATCCGCTCGCCGGCCAGCTCGCCTTCCGACAACGTTCCCATACCGGTGAGTATCTCGGCTAACTTCTGAAGCGCCTCGGTCTCGGTCTCGACCGAGGTGAAGGCCGTGCGGTAAGGCGCTCCGGGAGCCCATCCATCGCGAACGCCGATCAGGTCGGCAACCAGCTGTGCGGCCGCGACTTCCATGTAATCGTGACGCCGCGAAGCGAATTCGTCGGTCGTGAAGTCACTCAGCGGGCGATGGCCGCCCGAGTTGAGGACGTTGCGCGTCGTCGACATCTCGCGCGACGTCTCGGTGTCGGCGCTTCCGTCGCGGTTTAGGTCCTGGCCCCAGAGGAGGAACTCGATCGCATGGTACCCCGAGAGCACATCGCGTTCGTCCTCGGCGGTGGCGGTATTGGCCAGAAGTGCCGCGTCGATCGCGATCGAGGGGGTGTTGATGATGTTGTTGGGCGGGATTGGATCGGGGACGCCGCTCTCGTGCTCGCTGACCTCCAACTGGTCGGGGCCGAAGTCGCTACCGGATACCACGTAATCGATCAGCGCCTCACCCAGTGGCCAGGCATTGATCGAACCCTCGGGCCCGTCCTCGTCGCTGTAGTTCGTCGAATCGATCGGGCTCAGGCGGAAGCGGTAGACCTCGGTCTGGCCGTAGGGTTCCCGAGACACGAGCCATGCCCGCTTGGCGGCGTCGAGGTTGTCCTGGGTCGGATCAGCCTTGAAGTCGGCAAGGGCCTGCTGAAGGGCCACTGCGGTATCTACCGCGTCGCTGTAGGCCGCGAGCGCGACGTCGGCATTGCCGTCCAGCACCTGGCGAACCGCGTCGATGTCGATTCCACCCCCGCCGCCGTCATCGTCGTCGCTACTGCAAGCCGCAATGCTCAAGCAAAGTATGGCAACTACTGCGATCCCTCTGTGTTTCACTGTCTGATCTCTCCTCTGTCGTTCGATGAATCCGCCTGGCGATTTTGCGCTAGGACCGATCCCTGTTTTTTGGGCGGACTTGGCGACCGCACTGCCGTTGTTGAACAGCAATCGGCCTTCGTATAGTTGAAAATGAAAATGAAAGTCAATATCTATACATTCCTGAGTCGTACTCGGGAACGCCTGGTCTGGGCCCAAACGCTCCAAGCGGCGATTGAACCGGCGGCTACCGCTGGGCGATAGCCATCACGCTCCACGAAAATTCACGGTGAAGAAGATGATCGACAGACTGACGGGCGCTGTTTTGGTTGCTCCTTTGTTGGCCTTACTCGCCTCCTGCGGCGGCGGGGGTGGGGGTGGCGGAGGCGACGAGCCGCCGATGTTCTCTACTCGGGAGGCGCTCGGCGAAAGCCTGTTTTTCGACACCAGCCTGTCCCTGAACCGAACTCAGGCTTGCGCTACCTGCCACAACCCGGATCACGGCTTCATCGACTCGCGCCCCGACGACACAGGTCGGATCGGCGCCGTCTCGCTGGGCGACGATGGGTTCTCTCTCGGCGACCGCAATGCACCGACCGCCTCGTACGCCGCCTTCATCCCCACGTTCGGAGAGGGTACGCAGGAGCGCTTCAACAGCGACCAGCCGGATTACGAGGGCTTCCTCGGCGGCCTGTTTCTCGACGGCCGAGAACCCGATCTGGCCGGCCAGGCGAGCGGTCCGCCGGTGAACCCAATCGAGATGGGGATGCCCGATCGAGCCAGCGTCGTGGCCCGCATTCAAGAGAATTCGGACTACGTCGAGTCGTTCGAAGAGCTATACGGCAGCGACGTATTCGACGACGTCGATACGGCCTACACGGCAATGACCGTGAGCATCGCGGCCTACGAACGCACCGAGCTGTTCGCGCCCTTCGACTCGAAGTACGACCGCTCATTGCGCGGAGAGTACGTCTATGACCCGCTGTCGAAAGCGGCGCTCGGCAGGTCTCTGTTCTTTTCGGCCGAATTCACCAACTGCGCGACTTGCCACCAGTTGAGGCCCAACGGCAACCGGCAGGAGACGTTCACCAGCTACGAGTACCACAACATCGGCGTGCCATCGAACGACGAAGTCCGGATGATCAACGGAACGCCGCCCGACGTCGTCGACGAAGGTTTGTTGAGCAACCCTGCGGTGAGCGACCCCGCCGAGCGCGGCAAGTTCAAGGTGCCGACGCTGCGCAACGTCGCGGTGACCGAACCGTACATGCACAACGGCGTGTTCCGAGACCTCAGGACGGCGGTCGAGTTCTACGACAAGTTCCTCGTCGGCTCCGAGAACCTGATCAACCCCGAGACCGGCGAGCCGTGGCGTGACCCCGAGGTCCCGGAAACGGTCAGCCTGACGGAGCTGGAGGACGGCAGAAATCTGATCGACGACGAAATCGAGGCGATGGTCTGTTTCCTACGCACCCTCACCGACCAACGCTACGAGCACCTGATCGAGGACAAAGGTATCGACTGCGGCGAGTAGAGTCGCGACCAACGGTCGAGGCAACGCAGTCGAGTATTGGATGTAGGGGCTGCCCGCTTTGCGCCGCCGAGCCGGAGCGATTATGGCTGGCGGTGCATGGATCGAGACGAGCTCCAATCCTATCTCCGGTTTACCGCTGAGGCGGTCGAAGCGGCCGGCCCGATCGCCTTGCGCTACTTTCGGGCGGGGACAGCGGTTGCCGATAAGCGCACGGGCGGGTTCTTTGACCCGGTGACGGCCGCCGATCGCGAGATCGAGACCTTCCTGCGCGACCGGATCGCCGAGCGATTTCCAGCGCACGGTGTGATCGGGGAGGAACACGGCTCGACCGCGGCCGACGGGGAGCTGTCGTGGGTGATCGATCCGATTGACGGGACCCGAGCGTTCATCAGCGGCATGCCGGCGTGGGGGATGATGATGGGCTTGCTCGAGGCCGGCCGACCCTGCCTCGGCCTGGTTCATCAACCCTTCCTCGGCGAGACCTTTTCAGGGGATGGCAACCGCGCATGGCTCCAGTCGGGTGCTACGCGGCGCGAGATGACGGTCCGCCCCACCGGCAGCTTGGACGACGCGGTGTTGTACTGCACACACCCGTCGATGTTCTCGCCCAGCGAGCTCGCCTGCTTCGAGCGAGTCGCGTCGCGTTGTCGCATGTCACGCTTCGGCGGTGACTGCTACGCGTACTGTTTGCTGGCGCTCGGAGAAGTGGATGTCGTAGTCGAGAGCGGTTTGCAGCCGTACGACATTCTGCCGTTGATTCCGATCCTCGAAGGCGCCGGTGCGGTGGTCACCGATTGGCACGGGAAGCCGCCGCTGGAGGGTGGCCAGGTCGCGGTCGCCGCGACCGCCGAGTTGCACGACGAGTTGCTCGCGACGCTGCGCGGATAACGGGCGGGCGAGGCATCCTCCTTCGCCAAGGCTTCGGAGGACGGGTTGCCTCGCCCCTAAGATGGTCTTGCGCAGGAATATGCCGGCTTGCTGTAGGGGCGACGCATCCTCCTTCGCCGAGGCTTCGGAGGACGGGTTGCGTCGCCCGGTTGGTCGCAGCGGTTCGGGTACTTCGACGCTACTCGGGCGTGACGTACGCACTGGTTATCCCGCCGTCGACGAGGAAGGTGCTGCCGGTTACGAACGACGCGTCGTCGGATGCCAGGTAAAGAGCTGCTTTTGCCATCTCAGCGGCTTCGCCGAATCGGCCGATCGGAATGTGAACCAGGCGTCGTTGCTTCTTCTCCTCGGTGTCGAGAAATTTCATCAACAGCTCGGTGCGTAGCGGTCCCGGACACAAGGCGTTGATGCGAATGTTCTGGCGAGCGTGAACGATCGCCAGCTCTTTGGTCATCGAGAGCACACCCCCCTTGCTGGCGGTGTAGGCCAGCTGCGGGGCGCCGGAACCCATGACGGCGACCAGCGATGCGGTGTTGACGATCGAGCCGCCGCCGGCGCGGAGGAGGGCGGGGATACCGAACTTGCACCCGAGAAAAACGCTCTTCAGGTTCACGTTCATGGTGAGGTCCCAGATTTCCTCATCGGTGTGGATCGCGTCGTCGTCGGCGCTGTGCATGATGCCGGCGTTGTTGAACAGCACATCGAGCTTGCCGAACTCACGCTCGGCCGCGCCGATCATGTTCTCGCAGTCGGCGGACTTCGATACGTCGGCGTGAACGTAGATGGCGTCGTTTCCGGCGGCGCGAATCTCCTCGACGCAGCTGTTTCCGGCATCGTCGTTGAGGTCGACCGCCACCACGGAAGCGCCTTCGGCGGCGAAGAGCAGAGCCGATTCCTTTCCGATACCGCTGGCCGCCCCTGTAATCAGCGCGACTTTGTCCTTCAAGCGCATTGCTTTCCTTTCTGTCGAATGGTGCGCGAGGCCTCGACGAGCGCGGCGAACGCGCGCTGTTGGACGGGGTCTTTCGCGGCGGTGAGCTCGGGATGCCATTGAACCGCGATCAGCCACGGGTGCGCCGGCATCTCGACCGCCTCGATGGTGCCGTCCGGCGCCGAGGCGACCGCGACCAGGTCGGCGCCGAGGCGATCGATGGCCTGGTGGTGCCACGACGCGGCATCGAAGTGGGTGCTGCCGAATACCTCGGCGACACGGCTGTGGGCTTGAACCTCGATCGCGTGTGACGTCGGCTCGCGCGGCGGTAGTCGATGGGCGATGTCGTCACCGACGACCTCGGGCAGATGAGCGTGCAGCGATCCGCCGAGGGCTACATTGAGCACTTGTGTGCCGCGGCAAATTCCCAGAGTAGGGTGGCCCGAATCGAGAATTCGACGGGCGAGCTCGAGCTCGAGCTCGTCGCGCTCGCCGTCGATCATGTAGATCGTTTCGTGATTTTCGCCGTCGTAACGACTGGGGTCGAGATCGCCGCCTCCGGCGAGAATGATGCCGTCGACGATGTCGAGCCAGCGCTCGCTATCGTCCGCGCCCGGCGCCAGCAGGATCGGAGTCCCACCGGCGCGACGTACCGCATCGACGTACTCCGAGGGAAGTACGAACTGGTTCTGCTCGTTGCGCCCGTAGGTAGTGATTCCAATGACCGGGCGGCGGCGCGACTCGGTATCAGCGGGAGGCATCGTCGTAGGAATTTCTTAGCCACAGATAAGCACGGATCCACACAGATGACGGCCGATTCGCCGTCGTTGACTGGGCGAGGCAACCTGTCCTCCGGAGCTTTAGCGAAGGGGAATGCCTCGCCCCTACACTGGACTGCGGTGCTCGGTCCGCTCGTAGGGGCGACGCATGCGTCGCCCGCGCCCGCGTCAGTGTGTAGCCCCCGATCGATGGAGAGTTCATCTGTGGCCCTAGATACGTTCGAAGTAGCGGCGGCGGTCCCAGTCGGTTACGGCGCGGTCGTAGGCGTCGTGCTCGACTCGGAAGAAGTGGGTGTAGTGGTCGACGACGTCATCGCCGAAGGTGGCGCGGGCGAATTGGCTAGCCTCGAAACGATCGGTGGCGTCGCGCAACGTCATCGGTACCTCCGGGAGCTCTTCTGCCGCGTAGACGTCGCCGCGGAAAAGCCCGGGCGGCTCGGTCTTGTTGGCGATGCCGTCCAGCCCTGATGCCAGGGCGGCGGCGAAGGCGAGGTAGGGATTGCAGTCGGCGCCGGGAATACGGCATTCGATGCGAAGGCTCGGACCTGAGCCGACGACGCGGAATCCGGCGGTTCGGTTGTCGTAGCTCCACGCCAACCGGGTCGGCGCCCACGATCCGGCGAGGTAGCGCTTGTAGGAGTTTACCGTGGGTGCGTAGAACGGCATCAGCTCCACCGCGTGGGCGATCCA
>JANQHZ010000618.1 GCA_028282445.1 Candidatus Binatia bacterium
GGCGTAGAGGCTGCCGTGGCGTCCGTTGGTGACCCACATCTTGGCGCCGTTGATGACATAGTCGTCGCCGTCGCGCTTGCCGACCGTTCGAATCGCCTGAACGTCGCTTCCCGCATGCGCTTCGCTCAGGCACAACGCGCCGCGCAGTTCGCCGCGCGCCATCGCGGGCAGGTATTGTTCGCGCTGCTCGTCGGTGCCGAAGTTTCGAATGATGTAGGCGAGCAGCAGGTGCGTGTTGAGAATACCGCTCAGGCTCATCCAGCCGACGCAGATCTCTTCGACGATCATCGCATAGGTCAGCGTGTCGAGACCGAGCCCGCCCCAGCGCGTCGGGATGGTAGCGCCGAACAGGCCGAGCGACTTCATGGTCGCGACCAACTCGTGCGGGTACTCGTCGCGCGCTTCGAGCTCCATCGCCGTTTCGTTCACTTCTCGCTCGACAAAGCGCTTCACGGTGTCGATCATTTCGCTTCGAACGTCTTCGGGAGTCGGATGAATCACGGAATCGTCGGCGGCGGCTGTCATGGTGGGGATGAATACAAGATTCGCTCGGGTCGGCAAGGCCTCGCGGTTGGCCTGGAATTTTGCGATACCGGCGGCGTGGCGCGTCCGAGGGTGAGAATGGCGAGGGCAGCGAGGGCGAGCTTGGGGATCGCGCTGCTTGCGGTCGGTCTGGCGATCGCGGCCGTCACTGCGGCGGCTGCGGCGGAAGAGGGCTACGTCGTACGGGTCTACAAGAGTGCGCGTCGCATGGAGCTGCGGCGTGACGGCGAGGTGGTGCGCGAGTTCGAGGTCGCTCTCGGCCTCAACCCGATCGGAGACAAGGAGATTCAGGGCGACAAGCGGACACCGGTCGGGAGCTATCAGGTTTCGGAAAAGCACATCTCGAGTCGATTCCACCGCTTCATCGGACTCAACTACCCGAACGTCGACGACGCCAACCGGGGGTACGAGGAAGGGGCCATCTCGGCGCGTCAGTGGGCCGAGCTCTTCGTCGCGGAGGAACGCGGCAAGAGTCCGATCGCCTCCACCAAGCTCGGCGGACGCATCGGTATCCACGGTTACGGCGCGCGGCCGTATATTCCGGTGATCGATTGGACCGACGGCTGCGTCGCCGTGAGCAACGAGGAGTCCGAGTTTCTCTACGAGCGGCTGCCGCTCGGGACCCCGGTGGTGATCTACGATTGACCCGCGTCGTGGAGGGGCGTCGGCGCGCATCCGGCCGACTCAGCGAAAGAGATCGGTGTCGAGGTCGCGGATGAGGTCGGCGCCGCTGCCGTCGCCACCGGGGGCGGAGTAGCCGCGGACGAGCACCGCCGGGATGCCGGCGTCCTTGCCCATCAGCAATCCTGCCGCCGCGGTGATGGCGTCGGCATCGGCGTTGACGGTGTGGTGCAGCTCGCGGCCGTCCATATCAACGCCGCCGCGCAGATCGCGCAGTGGGTTGATGCCGGCGACGCCGATGGCGAAGTCGACCAGGCCGACCCGCCACGGGCGGCCCCAGGTGTCGCTGATGATGGTGGCGATGGCGACACCGAAGTGTCGGCTCAGGGATTCGGCCAGGCGCGCTGCAGATGCGTCGGGGTCTTCGGGAAGCAGCAACGCAATGTCGTCGTCACCGGTATTGGAGGCGTCGATGCCGGCGTTGGCGCAGACCCAACCCGGGCCGGTTTCGACGATCATATGGCCGTGCTTCATCATGACGATGCGCGTGCTGTTGCGCAGGACCAACTCGGCGATGCGCGGGTCTTTGTTGTCGGCCGACGCCGCTACCTGGATTGCCAGGGGGCTCGGCTCGACGTCGCTGATCTTGACCGATCGCCCTTCCGCCTTGGAGACGATCTTCTGGCACAGGACTACGATGTCGCCGTCGCGGGGCGGGTGGTCTCCACCCTCGAGTGCGGCGATCAGAATCGCGCCGAGGTCGTCGCCCGCTTCGATGAGGGGGATGTTCTCGATGGGGTGGAGAGCGATCGACATGGCAGGAAGATAGCTGGTCATGCTGGAGCGGCAAAGGGGCCGCGTCCGCGGCCGCGGCCGCCGCTACTTCGCGCTCGCCAATTCCGCGAGCACGGTGCCCGCCAGCTTGCGGGCTCGTGCCGGTGTCTTCATGTAGGTGTCGGTGACGACCGCCCGCAGCCCCAGCTTTTCAATCGCCCGTGACTCGGCCGCGTCGCGCCGGTCGATGACGAAGACCGACGCGATGTCGCGATAGAGAGAAGCGACCCCCGAGCTCGATACTGCGTGGCCGGTGCCGGCGAGCATGCGATCGAGCGGACCTTTGACCGGCGCTCCGCCGATCAGGGGGCTGACCGCGGCGACCGGCGCCCCGGAATCGCGCAACGCACGCTTGACCCCGCGGATCTTGAGAATCGGCAAGATGCTCACGAAGGGGTTGCTCGGCGGCAGCACGATGGCGTCGCTCTCGCGCAGCGCTTTCAGTACGCCCGGCGCGGGTCTTGCCTTGCCGATGCCGGCGAGCCGGATGGCACGCACCTCGCCGCGGGCGCGGCGGCGTACCAGGTAGTCCTGAAAATCGAGAGTGCCGGCCCCGCGCACCTCGATGCGGGTGCGGACCGGTTGGTCGCTCATCGGCAGGATCCGGCAGTCGAGTCCGAAGGCCTTGGCGATGTCGCGGGTCACGGCGGTGAGAGTGCGGCCGCGACGCAGGGCTTCCGTGCGGAAGAGGTGGGTGGCGAGATCGCGGTCACCGAGTTGGAACCACGTCTCGTCATAGTATCTGCCGAGCGCGTCGAGACATCGAAAGGTGTCTCCCTGCAGGCCCCAGCCGCGTTTCCGCTCGGACACGCCGGCGAGGGTGTAGGTGACGGTGTCGAGGTCCGGCGAGACGTGCAGACCGAAGAACGATTCGTCGTCGGTGGTGTTGACGATGACGGTGAGGTTGCGCGGCTCAATGAGCGGCAACAGGCCGCGCAGGAATCGCGCCGCTCCCACTCCTCCCGCCAATACCGTCACTCGCAGCGAGCTCTTGTTCTTCGATGCGGCCATAAGTGGTGTTCCGTTGTACGGGAATCCGGCCGATATCCAAGATCAGCTCGCGGATCGTTTCGGCGGGCAAGTACTCGCCGGCGTCGGCGCCCGCGGACTTGGAGATGGACTCCTCCATCAAGGTTCCGCCGAAGTCGTTGCAGCCGGCCATCAGGGTGAGCTGCGACAGCTCGGCGCCGAGCTTGACCCAGGAGGTCTGGAGGTTGTCGATCCAGCCGCGCAGCATGAGGCGGGAGAAGGCGTACATCCGGAAGTCGTTCTCTCCACTCGGTGGCGGCTGCACCAGGCCTCGCTTGAACAGCTGAGTGAAGGTGTGGATGAAGCGCAGCGGCACGAACTCGGTGAATCCACCGGTTCGTTTCTGAATGTCGCGCAGCAGAACGAGATGGGCGGCGACCTGTTGCGGCGTCTCGATGTGGCCGTACATCACGGTCGAGCTGCTGCGCAGTCCGAGCTCGTGCGCGGTGGTGACGATGTCGACCCAGGTTTCGACGTCGACCTTCTTGTGACTGAGGATCTCGCGGACGTCGTCGTCGAGGATCTCGGCGGCGGTCCCGGGAATGGTGCCGAGACCTGCGTCTCTCAAGGTGCTGAGGAACTCGCGGTAGCTCATCTCGGCGCGCCGAGCCCCGTACATGATCTCCATCGGAGAGAAAGCGTGGACGTGTAGGGTCGGGTGCTTCTCTTTGATCGCGATCAGCAGGTCTCGATAGAACAGCCCGCCCAGCTCGGGGTTGATGCCGCCTTGCATGCACACTTCGGTCGCGCCGCGGTCGATCGCATCCTGGACTTTGACGAGCACGTCGTCGACCGAGTGGTTGTAGGCGCTCGGGTCCTTGCGGTGGACGGCGAAGGCGCAGAACTGGCAGCCGACGAAGCAGATGTTGGTCCAGTTGATGTTGCGGTTGACGATGTACGTGACCTCGTCGCCGACGTCCTCCTGGCGCACGACGTCGGCGGTGCGAATCAGGGCGCGCAAGTCGTCGCCCTCGACCGAGAGCAGGTGTACGCCATCCTCGACCGAGAGCTCTTCGCGATTGAGGGCGCGTTCGAGGATGCGAGTCGTGGCCGGAGTCGCGGCCGCGAGCAGGGCCTCGTGTGTTCGTTCGTCCTGGACGATGTCACGCAGGTGCGTCGACATGGGCATCTCCCATCTAATCGGGGCGGGTGCTGACCGAAAGTGTCATGTCGCCGGATTGGCGGCAAGCGCGGTGTCGACTGCGGTGCGCAGCGACGAGTCGATGAAATCGGGCCCGCAGAAGTCGGCGTAGACCGGCAGGCGGGGGCGGAGAGTGAAGCCGCGTGCCGAGCAGGTCGTCGCGAGCGATTCGATCTGTGGCCACGGTGCTTCCGGGTTGACGAAGTCGAGAGTCAGGGGCGAGATTCCTCCCCAGTCGTTGATGCCGGCATCGAGAAAGAGGGCGGTGTCGTAGGGGTTCAAGTTGGGCGGCACCTGGATGTTCATCTCCGGCATCATCAGGCGCGCGACCGCGACGCAGGTTGCCGTTTCGAAGCTCTCGGGCTCCGGGCTGCCGGCCATGCGGGTAGCGGGCTTGGCCCGAAAATTCTGCACGATGATTTCCTGGATGTGGCCGAAGTCGCGCTGCAGT
>JANQHZ010000645.1 GCA_028282445.1 Candidatus Binatia bacterium
AGCAAGCGTCCGATGTACCCGCCGCCGAGGCCGCGGACGCCGCGCCCGACGAGAGCGGACCGGAAATCGAACCGACTTGGCAGGTCGACGGGGCCGCGATCGCCGGCGCGCGCATCGTCGTCGAGGCCCCGGAGAATACGCTCGAGGTCGGTGTCGACTTGACGGCGACCGGCTTGACCAGTGAACACGGCACATCCGGCAACGTGGACTTGAAGACAGCGATCGAGCAGGGACTGATCGCGCTTTCCGGCGCAGTCTCCGTTCAACCGCCGACCTTCGACGGAACCCTGGAAATCAACGATCTGTCCCTGTCGTCGCTCGCGTCGGTCGCACCTGTCGCGGCGGCAAAGCTACTGAAGTCCGGGCTTGCGCGCAGCAACCTCAAGATCGCGGTCGCCGTCGACGATACCGGTTCGGGCGAAGCGCCGCCGGTCGACGCCACCGTATCCGGGGATATCGGCATTGCCGACCTCGCCGTCGCCGGCGCAGATGCGGACGAGTTTGGGCTCGAATGGGAAGACCTGGCGATTGGAATCGAGGCAATCGAGGTTCGCGACGGAGCCCCCGCAGCCCCTGGCGCAACCGCGCCGATTCGGATCGCGAGCATCGAGCTGCGCAAACCCGAGTTTCGCGGGTCGCGTCGGCAGGACGGCTCGATCGCGTTGCCGCCGGAGCTCGCCGGCGAATCGGGCGAAGATGCGGACACGACGGCAACACCGGAGCCGACGCCAGCCGAGCAAGACGAGGGCAACGACGCATCGAGTGACATGCCGAAAATCGAGCTGGGGCGATTCCGCTTGAGCGACGGGCGTGTCGGCTTCAGCGACTTTGCGGTCCAGCCCACCGCGAACCCAGGCGCGTCGAAGATTCAGCTCGCTCTCGATGGCGTGCGCATGCCCGAGCGACGCATCGAAAAGCTCGCTTTCAGCGCCAAGGGCAATCGCGGCGGGCAGTTCGACGCCCAAGGCCGGCTCGCCGGAAAATCAACCGACATCAAGTTTACCGTCGATCACTACCGACTGCGCCCGTACGATCCCTACGCACTGGCCTTCGTCGGGTACAAGATTCGCAGCGGGATGCTATCCGTCGACTCAACGATCAGCCTCGAGGACGACGTCTACGAGACCCACAGCAAGATCACGGTGCACAAGCTGGGGCTGAAGAACGTCAGCGGCGACGAGACGTTCGAGGAAGAGATCGGGATGCCGGTGAGCCTCGCCCTCGCCCTCCTCAAAGATCCTCAGGGAGACATTGCACTCGACGTACCCGTGAGCGGCAACCGGGACGAGACCAACATTCCAATCGCGAGCATCGCCCTTCAGCAGTTGCGACGGGTCTTCGTCAACGCGCTGTTATCCCCTCTGAAGTTGTTCGGCGCGGCCGGCGGAGGCGACGACCCCATCGACTTCGGAACCGCCGATATCGCCTTCGAGCAGGGCTCGACCAAAGTCTCCGACGAAGGCCAGGAGAATCTGGAGAATCTCGCGGCGCTGTTGCGCGAGCATCCGGATCTCGCCGTTCACCTGCAAGCGCGCAACAGCCTCAAAGACACGCGTGCGCTTCAGGAACAAGTACTACTGGAGGAGCTCCGGTCTCGAGAGAACGTGCGCGACGAATCCGCGATGATCCGTGACTATCTCGAGAAGCGGGTCGCCGGCGAGGAAGCCGAGCTCCCGGTCCACTTCGAACCGGTGCTGGACGACCTCCTCTCTCATCGGCGCCCACCGAAGGAAGCGGTCAAGACGATGTCCCGGAACCGGATTGACTCGGTGCGCCGGCACCTCGTCGATCAGCTCGGACTCCGCCCCGAACAGGTCGTCATCGAGAAGCCGCTGTCGGGAGGAATTACCGACGGGCCGCCGATCGTCCAGGCACATCTCGACGTCGTCGAGGAAGAGGAAGTCGCGGAAGAAGACGGACTGCCGGCGAACGCTGAACCGTAAGTGCGCGGCCACGCCACCGCGTGGACCCAGAACAGTTGGTCGCGCCGAATCACGGGCTCGACACTCTGTTCGCCGTCCACCTTGCGCTCGATCGAAGTCGCCGATGAGCGCCGGGCATTCGAAAGCGCGACTGGAGATCATCATGGGAATGCGCCCGACTGGGGGACTGGAAGGAACGGCCGCGGTCGTAACCGGCGGCGGGACCGGGATCGGACATGCATGCGCCGCCGCGCTCGCCCGCGACGGCGCGGCGGTAACGATCTGTGGTCGCACGCAGAGCAAACTCGACGAGGCCGCTGACCGCATCGCCGAAATCGCAGGGCACGGCGGCAGTATCCACACTTTCGCCGCCGACGTCACCCAGGAGGCGGAGGTCGAGGCACTGATGGCCAAGGCCCTCGAGCCGGTCGGCAAGCTGCACGCGGTGATTGCGAATGCCGGCGGCGGCGGCGGGATCGCCCCCTACCAGGTTCAGGACACCGAAGAGTTCGTTCGCGTCCTACACCTCAACGTCCTCGGCACGATGCTGTGTATCAAGCACTCGGTGCCGCTCATGGTCGCAGCCGGCGGTGGGTCTTTTGTCGGCATGTCGTCGATCGCCGGTCACCTCACCCATCCCTACTTCGGCGCCTACACAGCCGGCAAGGCGGGGATCGAAGCGATGATGCGCAACGCTGCGGACGAGTTCGGCGAGCGCAAGGTCCGCTTCAACGCAATCCGTCCCGGATTCATCGCGACCGAGCTAATGGACGGCATCCCGCGCGACAGCGAAACCTACGAGAGCTACATCGAGAACACCCCCATGAAGGACGTCGGTCGTCCGGAGGACGTCGGCGAGCTGGCCCGTTTCCTGGTCGGCGATGAATCCCGATGGATCACCGGGACGTGCATCAACGTCGACGGTGGGCACGCACTGCGCCGAGGTCCCGACTTCGGTCCCTTCATCGAGCCCATGCTCGGGCCCAAAGTCATGTCCGGAGAGCTGCCCGAGAGCTAGCGCCAAGGAAAAACGCTAAACCACGGAGGCACCGAGACACGGAGAGGGCGGGAGTCTTCGCAGACATTCCCGATGTGCTGACACGGAGTCCGCATGCGCTCGGCCGAATCTCAAGAGGGACCAAATCGAGCCGAACGTCTCCGTGTCTCGGTGCCTCCGTGGTGAAGATCCTTCCTCAATTGAGGAGAGGAGACCGCGCAGCTCCAGAGATAGAGGGCTCACGCCAGCTCCAAGGCCGTTCACTCTCCGCTGCGATCGAGCAGAAGACTCTGCACCGAACGCCCGATAGGGCCGTTCTCGTCCCACAACAGCGACTCCGCGAAGCCGACACCGATCGTCTCGTAGCGCGAGCGCGACTGGATGCACACGGATTCACCCACCGGCATGCGCGTCGCGTAGACCGTGAGGTCGGGATTGATGAAAGAGTAGCCGTCGGCGCGACTGATCTCCCAGCTGACGCCGTTGCCGAAGTCGGCGGCAGCCATCATCCTCGCCAGGGGAAGAGTCTCCTCGCCCGCCACCACCGGGTAGCGCAGCCTGATCCAGTCGATACCCTCGCCTGGAGTATCGAACGACCCCGCGACGAAGCGATGCTCGACGGCGTGCGAGTGAAACGCCGGCTTGTCGGGATCGAGGTCCCAGGCCGGCAGACTCGCTTTCCCCGATTCAGGCGCGCCGGGAGTGGGGTCCTTGGACAAACCCGCCGGCAGCTCGATTCGCTTCGTCCGGATACG
>JANQHZ010000709.1 GCA_028282445.1 Candidatus Binatia bacterium
GCGATGGTGCACTACAAGTACGAGCGACTGTCCGCGCAGGACAACGACTTCCTGCTGTGGGAAAGACCGAACCTGCCGATGCACGGCGGCTCGACGCAAGTCTTCGCCGCCGGCAGTCTGGTCAACGACGAAGGCGGCATCGACGTCGACACGATCAAGCGCGGCATCGAGGCGATTCTTCACGAGGTCCCCCGCTACCGTCAGAAAATCGCCTGGATCCCCGGCGAGAGTCGCGCCGTGTGGGTGGACGATCCGCACTTCAGCATCGACTACCACATTCGCCATACCGCCCTGCCGCGACCCGGCTCGGAGGAGCAACTCAAGCGATTGGCGGCGCGCATCCTCGAGCGTCCGCTCGATCGCGAGCGCCCCCTGTGGGAGATCTGGATCGTCGAGGGTCTGCCGCGCGATCGCTTCGCGACCATCGGCAAGACCCACCATTGTCTGGTCGACGGGGTCGGCGGCGTCGACATGGCGACCAAGCTTTTCTCGCTGACGCCGGAAGTTTCGATCGCGAAACCCAAGCGCTACATCCCGCGGCCGATGCCGACCGAAGCCGAGCTGCGCAGCGATCAGTGGGGGCGACTCCTGCGAGCGCCGATGCGTGCCGTCGAGGAGCTGCAAAGCTTCGCGCAACGCCACGAGGACCCGCTGGACGAAGTCGCGACGCGTCTGCGTTCGCTCGGCCAGATGGCGTGGTGGAAGCTGGTGCCTGCCTCGGAAACCCCGCTCAACGGCCCGGTCGGCCCGCACCGAGCGTGCGATTGGATGCACACCCCTCTCGCCGACCTCAAGGCGCTGCGCCGCGCCCTCGACTGCTCGATCAACGACATCGTTCTCGCCGTCGTCACCGCCGCCATCCGCGACTACATGAAGCGTCGCCGGGTCGATCCGCAGGGGCTCGAGTTCCGCGTCGCAACTCCGGTCAACGTGCGCAACGAGAACGAAAAGGGCGATCTCGGAAACCGGGTCTCGACCTGGATCGTGCGCTTGCCGCTCGGTGTCGCCGACCCGCTCGAGCAAGTCGCCGAGGTTCACCGCACGACGCAGGAGCTCAAGAAGACCCAGCAATCCGCCGCGATCGAGATGGTCGAGGCGGTGCACGAATGGATCCCCTTCGACATCCAGGGAATGTCCGAGGGCACGCAGAACATGTACGTCACCAACGTGCCCGGACCGCCCTTCCCCCTCTATATGATGGGAGCGGAACTCGAGCAGATCTACCTGCAGGCGCCGTTGATCGAAAACCTCGGCATGGTGGTCGCGGTCATCAGCTACAACGGCAAGGTCTCGTGGGGATTCACCGCCGACCCAGACCGCGTCGCCGATCTCGCCGACTTCGGCGCCTCGGCGAAGTCGGCGCTCGATCGCCTGGCCAAGGCGGCCGGCGTCGAAATGGGGACGAACAGCGCCGACGCAGAAGCGGTCGCCGGTACGAGCCGGAAGAAGCCGCGCCGTACCGGCCGGCCCGGCGGCGCCAAGCGGAGCAAGGCTGCGGCAAAACCCAAGACGGCGCCCCGCAAGCGCGGCAATGCCGGCCCGACGAGGCGAAGGAGTCGGAGGCTGGGATGAACGAAGAGATCGGCAGCAACCGGCTGTGGGACCGCGTCATCGGGCACCCCGGTCATCGAGACGTGCCCCGCACGAATCCGACGCTGGCAGCATGCGGCAAGCTCCTACTCGACGTCGGACTGTTCCAGGTCATCGCACGCACCGCCCCGTCCTTCTGGGTCAAGGACGGCGAAGTTGATTACGAGGTTCGCTACGAGCTCGAGGAGGCGTACGAGCTCTACCGCGACCGCGGCTGGCTGGCCGATCCCGAGAGCTTTCACGCCGAGCCGCCGGCTCTCGAGAACCCGGTCATCAAGAGACTGCCTCCGTACCGCTGCGAGCACGTGCGTTTCCGCAGCGAATACGAACCGGATCGCCAGGACCCGGCGATCGATCGCTGGCTCGACTACGGCGCCAATCGAACGGCACACGCATGGATGCTGCGGCATCGCGACGACGAACCCCGCCCCTGGCTGGTCGT
>JANQHZ010000716.1 GCA_028282445.1 Candidatus Binatia bacterium
AACAACTGGGTGAAGTTCCAAGGCCGCGCGGCACACCTGCTCGACGCCAGTCAACGCGAGGCAGGGGTTTGGGACAACCTTCCGAATGCGCTGTGGATGTTCAACTACAGCGCAAACGGCAACGACTTCTTCGTGACCGAGCCCTTGCTCGAGCCGCTGGCGGCGGTGCTCTTCGTCACCGGGGCGATCCTGGCCGCGATTCGCTTACGCGAGCCCGCGGCGCGCTTCGTGTTGGTCGGCTTCCTGCTCGCTCTCGTGCCCGGGCTGCTGTCGTTTCCAAACGGCAACCGCTGCATTACCGCCATGCCCTTCGTGTACGCCATCGTCGGCCTCGCCTGCGCCGAGCTTGGTAGAGCCGTCGCGGCGGTCTTCCCGAGTCGAGCGCGCTTGATCGCAGCCGGCGTCCTTGCCGCGTGCATGACCCAGGCGACGTACGCGACCTATGCCGGCTACCTGGGTGACCAGCGTCGCGATATCCGCGGAATCTCTCCCGAAGCCACGGCCGTCGGCGAGTATATTGCTCGCTTCGGTCCGGACTATCGAGTGTTCGCGGTGTCGGACGGTTGGCCCCGCTACACCCTATTCTACCTGGGCTACACGCACGGCAACCCACTCGAGCCGGACCTCGTATTCGGACGTTCATTCGCCGAGGTCGAGAATCAAATCAATCGCTACGGACGCAAGGGCGTAGTCTTGGTTGGCGATTTGAGCAGAGTCGGCGAGGAGGCCCGCCGCGGCATCAAGACCATCTTCTCGGAGGCGCTAGAGGAGTCTGTATTTGCATCGCGCCTCGGTGGTCGCGAAGTCGCGCGCGCTGTCGTGGTCGAGCCTCGCGCCGGTGGGCGGACGGCGGCATGGAGCAATCGCACCCGCGTGGTTTCGGTCTCACCCGACGCGAGCGGTTCCGCGGCCGGAGCGATGTGCTTTGCGGAACGGCCCATCTCCCGGTCTTTTGCGGTCCGTTTTCGTCTCATGTCGCCGGATCCGAGCGGACCTGCTGCAGTCACGGTCGGCCTGTCCTCGGCCTGCCCGTCGGATGCGTCTGCGATCCGATTCCACTACTCGAAGGACGGATTGGCGATCGAAGCTCCGTTCCGGCAGGTGCTGGTCGAACCGGCCCGACTGCAGGCCGGGCGTTGGCATGACGTCGGCTTTGCGCTCGGCGCGGACGGAAATGCGAGCGCGATGATCGACGGGGAGGCGGTGGGTCTGGGGCCGTGGCCAGACGCCCCGGACCGTATCTCGGGCTTGGCGATTGCGAGCGAGGGGGACGTGGATTCGTCTCCTGTGCTCTATCTGGACGATTTCGCGACCATCGGGGAGAACGTACCGCCCGACAGCTCTTGGTGGCAGGTCGCGCCGCGGCCGGGCGCGACGCAGACGCTGTTCATGACCTTCGAGGGCCTGCCCAAGGGCAGCTTGGCGGGGCGGCCCGGGTGGCAGCTCGACCGAGGGCAGTGGGAGGTTGTTGCGGGACCCGACGGAATGGGGGGATCTGCTGTCGTTGCATCGAACGGCTTCGACGGCGGTCACGGCAAGTCGCCCGGGAAGTTCGATGAGCCGATGGGAGTCGGGGTCGATGATTTGGGCAACATTTTCGTTACGGAGCGGTTGAACCACCGGATTCAGAAGTTCGCTCCCGACGGTACCTATCTCGGGGAATGGGGCGTTTTGGGCGCCGAGCCCGGCGAGTTTCGCGAGCCTCTCGACCTCGAGGTCGACGGCGATCGGGTCTACGTCATGGACACCTGGAACACCCGACTCCAGGTGTTCGACCTTACCGGCAACTACCTGTTCCAAATCGGCCCCGATCCGGCGCTCGGGAAGCCTCGCGGTATCTTCGTCCGCGACGGCAAGATCTATGTCGCGAATTCGGGGCGCGACAACATTCTAGTTTACGACACGGAGGGAAACGAGCTGGCGAGGTTCCCTCCGCCTCAGTCCTCCACTCTCAAGCAGATCGTGGACGTGGTTGCGGACTCGAAAGGGCGCACCTACGTCAATAACTCACAGGAAGGCCGCATCGAAGTGTTCTCTCCCGGCGGCGAGCGTGTGGGCGCGATCGAGGTCGCCGGTTGGAGTACCGGCAGCCTCAAGGAATTCTACATGACGATCGACGACGACGACGTCATCTACATTTCCGACTGGGGCCTGGGCCGAATTCGTCGAATCCGCACCGACGGCGAAGAGCTTGCTCCGATCGGGCCCAAGATGAGCCGGCCATCGGGTCTGGCCATCAGCGGGGGGCGTATGATCGTCGCCGCCAGGGGGCGGCACGCGCTGCAGGTCGTAGACCTTCCTTGAGAGCTGGTGGCGTCTCGCCACCCGACCTGTTTCGAATGCGCCAGTGGGCGAGTGGGGCGCGGTCGCCCGCTGCCCCATCGAGACCCTACCGGACGATCGCGATTGGCACCGCCGCCTTTCGAGTTTCCGCCTGGACTGCTACACGTCTTGGTTTTGCCGAAGGACCGATGGCAGCTGAAAAGGGAACAAGCGATACGCCCTCCATGGCGCTCCACGCGCAGGCGCTCTGTGCGGCGGCGTCGCTGGCGCTTGCCGGGGCGGCGCTCTACGAGGTGCCGACGGAGGGGATGGTCCCGGAAGCACGGCAGTGGTGGTTGCTCCTTGGTGCTCTCGTCCTCGCCTTGTTGGCATTCCTCCGGCAGCCTCTCGATTTCGGACCGGACCCGCCGGCGCAACGACCCAGCGGCCGACTTCGCTGGGTAGCCGGCTTGCTGCTGGCCCTCGGCGGCGCGGCGCTCTGGATCGAGGCGACCCGCAATTTCTATCTCGACTGGCATGGCGCGTTCGACCGCACCTGGATTTCGTGGGTCGTAGGCACTGTGTTGCTTGGAGTCGGCTTGGACATGGTTGCCGGTCGCTGGCAGGCTCCGCCGATCTCGACTCGCGTCCGACGCTTGGCGATGTTGGGCCTAACCCTGGCGGCGGCTGGGGCGGTGCGATTGGCCAACGTCCAGGAGTTTCCCGGTCCTGCCGGAATCACTCAGATCGAGGATCTTCAGTTCGGCAATTGGGGTGCCCAGTTTCTGGCCGGGCACCGGTCGCGTTGGGAGTTCATCGGACACGCTTGGGTGTCGGCGCTGGCGATCTGGTTCGGGGGAGCCGAGATGGCGTCGATCCGTACCGGCTATGCGGTGGTCGGAACGCTGACGGTGGGCGCTGTGATGCTGTGGCTGCGAGCATCGGCTGGGACGGTTGCGGCGGTGATCGGCACGGCTTTCTTTGTCGTCTCTTCGTGGGATGCCGTCGTTTCGCGCATCGGCTTCATTCCCAACACGCTGACGATCTCACTGCTCTTCGCGCTATTGGTCGGGCCGGCGCGGCGTGGACGCCCGTCCGCTTTCGCTTGGATGGGGCTACTCTCAGGATACCTATTGTGGGAGTACATTGGCTACCGGCCGGCGGCGGTGTTCGCTCTTGCGGGCGGCGCCTTTCTTTCGCTGCGCGAGCGTGCGGTCGGCTGGCCGATGCGGGTAGGCCGGCCGCTGCTGATGATGGCGCTGATCTGTGCGATCGGCCTTCCGCTCTTCGGCAATCGGATCAAGGGGCGGGTCGGCGATGAGTACTTGAATGGGATCAACCGTGCGCGCGGCCAGAGGCACTATTACAACGAGAGTTTCGACTGGCAGAAGGTCGTCGACCTGCGGCTGAAGCGGTCGCTCGATACGACGGCGTTACTGTACTTTCTCGGCGACAAGTCTCCGGCTCGCAACGTCGAGCGACGTCCGCTGGTCGATGCCGCAAGCTCCACCGCGATGATGTTGGGGTTCGCCTATTGCCTCGCGAATCCGCTGTCTCAACTGGTCGGCCTCTTTGCCGGCGGGTTCGTCCTGACCGCAGTCGGTGTGATGGTGGTTGCGGCGGACTTCAATCCGCTGCGCTTCTCGGTTGCCATGCCGTACCTCTACTACTTCGCCGGGTTGGGTGGATTTGCTCTGCTGCGACTTTGGGGCCGAGCGTGGGGCAAGCTCGGACGTATCTTGGCGGTTGCGGTAGTTGCCTTGGGAGTCTCTTGGGCGGCGTACGATAATTTTTCATTTCTCGGCGAATATTGGTCCTCCAAGAAGACCAGAAAGGCGGTTCACAGTCAGCTCGCATACTTGACCAACTGGATTGGTCGCAACGTGCGCGACGGCGAGCAGGTGATCGGCGCCGCCGGACGTAGCAGCGTCACTTTGCTCGGAAACGACGCGGCTTGGCTGCGGGGCCGCAAGGTGCCGGGCAATGTCGAATGGGACATCACCACAGCCCTCGAGCGATGGGACGACCCAGGGCCAACGTTGTTCCTGTTGTACTCGGGCAAGGATACACGCGACACGGCGAAGCTCGTCGAGCACCTCTTACCGGACCTGGAAATGACCGTGCTCGATCATGAGCTCGGTTCCGACCTGGCCTTTGCGAGAGTCGATGATCGGCCGGCTGCAGTCGATTCCGCTCTCGAGCGCATGCGTTGCCGGGGCGTGCGGGTCACGTACGAGTTCGTCGGCAAAGGCGGTGCGGTGTTGAAGACGATTGAGCGGGTGGAGCCGCTGGTTGGGTTGAGCACTTGGCCGAGCGAAATCGTCCGGACCTTTCATCGCGGGGTGCGACCGGACCGCCTGCGCATGACGTACCGGGCGAAGTTCCGCATTGACAACGCCGGGGAGTACCGATTCGAACCGAACTACTACCATGGAAAGCTGGCGCTGCGGATCGACGGACAGACGGTCAAGGCCGGCGGTAAGCGATTCTTGGAAGCGGGTACCCACGAGCTCGAGGGTGTTGCCGACATGGTCGGCTTGCCGGGGGGCACGATTACACGACTGCTGTGGAGCGGGCCCGATTCCGGCAACCGCGCCGAGTTGATGCCGTTCTACCGTATCACTGATCCGTTGCCGTCGTGTCCGTCGGTCGTCGTCCAGGGAGCCCCCGATTAGAGGCGGACTTGGGCGGCTGGCGGATGGACGAATCGCGCGGTGGGTCCCGTGTAAGGTGGTTCGCTTGGGACGGAGACGCCTCTGTCTTGACCCTCTCGCCCGGCGGTGCGATTGCGTAGTCCAAGCAAAGCCCCCCGAAGGGGAGGCGTGACAGAGGTGGATACATGAGAGCGGGCGGAATTCTCGGTGGCGTCGGAGTCCTTGCGGCGATTGCGCTGGTCCTTGGG